>NZ_JAALCR010000045.1 GCF_011065895.1 Paludisphaera rhizosphaerae
AGTGCATGTATGCGGTCCAAATATGTTGGTGCCGGCCGCACTCTGACCACCACACCTGGCAGTACCGTGGAAAACCGGAGTTCAGATTTCGAGTTTTTGCCGATCCCGCGTCGGCGCAGATTCGGCTGTCCAGCGAAGACAGTGGGCGTTTGTGAGCCGTGTGTGATAAAATCTAATCTACGATGAAAGACATACTTACGTCTTCATCTTCGTGAATAACGAGCCGTCCGCGTTCTATAAGGGCACTCGCGATGCGATTCGAGGACGAAAATCGGTGTCGAAAATCGGTGTCAGTTCTATTTTCTGTCGAAAATCGGTGGACGGAAAAATGTGGAAAATCGGTGGACGGAAAAATGAACTGACACCGGTTTTCTCTGTCGAAAATCGGTGGACGGAAAAAAGAACTGACACCGGTTTTCCTTCGGACCGACGGGCGAGGAAGACGGAAAAAAGAACTGACACCGGTTTTCCTGACACCGGTTTTCCTCGAGCACAATCCCGAGAGTAGTGAGGCTTGGATCTACATCGCCATGATCCACCGTATGTCCCGCTACTGCATGCCGGAGCGCAATCGAGACGAGGACCTGCTCAGGCGACCTCCAAAACGCCTGAAAACATGATTTCTAGACGGCCTCTGAGCTTCCATGGCACGGTCATCTGTGCAACCGATACTTCGGTGGAAAAGCAGTATCTTTCCGAAATTTTCCCTTACTGTGGAGTGTTTCTGGGATATTATGTTCACTGAATTCACGAGTTCGGACGCCGGTAGAGCGGACGTTCTGCGCGTGTCGCGATGACGCGGAGAAGGAGCGGTACGATCGGGAGTGGGGCGACGAGGCCCGGGGTGGGTTGGAGGACGCGTCGCGGGTCATTGTTGGCGTCCGCTCCGCGCGAATGAATCGGTCGATCGGCGCTTTGGCCCATGCCGCATCGAGCCTTTACCCCCCACGGCTCCGGTCGGAACCTTGTATCGCACAACAGGAGAGCGTCACCATGTCTCATCCGACGCAACGTCCCGGGCGCCTGTTTGGTCTCGGATCGCGGTGGCCGAGTTCTGCGTCTCGGGACTCGCGACGACAGCGAAACAGCATCCCGCTTGAGGTGGCGCCGCTCGAATCCCGCTGCCTGCTGTCGGTCGACATGGCCGGTTTGCAGCGGTCGGGCATGATCGCGCATCGCATGGACGTGGCGGATCAGATCAGCGAGATCCGGAGCCTGGCCGCCGGGCCGGCCAAGAGGGCAGCGCTCAAGGCGCTCCTCGGCAGGGATACGGTGAAGGAGCCGTTCTACTGGTCGACCAGGAACGTCTCGATACTCAGGCATCCCTCGGGCGCGGCCGCGGTGGAGGTCTCGTATTGGAGTTCCGGGAGGAATCCCTGGGACGCGATTTATGGGTACAGCGGGTTCTCGCTGCAGGCGGGGGCGACATACGAGATCCAATACGGCGCGTCGCAGATCCTCACGGACAACAAGAATCGGACCTTCCGGATCAATCTCCAGGAGGCGGACGCGCCGTTCAAGTCGTTCTTCATGGACGATGCGGTGGGAGACGGCCGGGTTTATACGCAGAAGGTCACGATTCCGTACACGGTCCCGGATGCGTCGCTGCAGTTCCAGTTCGGCGGCGGCGGTCACCGGGAGTTCGTCTTCACGGCGTTCAGCATCCGTAAGGTCTGAGCGCGGCCGAGAAGGAGGCTGACGTTCCGGTCGAGTTTGTGGAACCCGGCGCGGTCTCAGCTTGCTCTATCTGACGAAATTCGGTGTCAGTTCTATTTCCTTGGACGAAATTCGGTGTCAGTTCTATTTCCTTGCGTCGTGACCGAGTTGGAAATTCGGTGTCAGTTCTATTTCCTTGCGTCGTGGAAATTCGGTGTCAGTTCTATTTCCTTGCGTCGTGACCGAGTTGGTGTGGACGAAATTCGGTGTCAGTTCTATTTCCTTGCGTCGTGACCGAGTTGGTGAGACGTTGAAGGCATGGGACGATCGCTCCGACTGGTGGAGGACGGCCTGGTCTATCACGCGATCAATCGCGGCAACAACCGCGACGTCGTCTTCCTGGACGACGACGATCATGCGGCGTTCCTCGACGCCCTGGGGCGGACGCAGGCGAAGTATCCGTTTCGGTTGTTCGGCTACTGCCTGATGTCGAACCACTTTCACCTCCTCCTGAGGCCGGAGGAGGGCGTCTCGATCAGTCGAGTGCTCCAGTCGCTGACCGTGACGCATACCTGGCGATATCACCGACGACGGCGGACGTCAGGGCATGTCTGGCAAGGTCGATTCAAGAGCCCCGTCGTGCAGGACGAGGGCCATCTACTGACCGTCCTCCGCTACATCGAGGCTAATCCGCTGCGTGCCGGGATGGTTGAGGATCCAACGACCTACCGCTGGTCGAGCGCCCCGGCCCACGCGACGGGCCTCGCCAACCCGCTGCTCGCGCCGTTCCCCGAGTGGGACGCCCTCGGACGCGACGAACGCTCGCGACAATCGGCCTGGCGTCGCAAGCTGCGCGGATCTCAGCCCGAGGCCGAGATCCTGGCGATCCGCACCTCGCTCCGTACCGGCCTCCCCTTCGGCGAACCGGAATGGGCCGACAGCCTCGCCGCCGCTCTCGGCCGAACGCCTCCCCGCCCTCGGGGTCGGCCGAGGAAGGCGGAGGAATGAATCGACGCCGAGTTTTGTGGATACCGAGACTTGTACTGGACCCCCGCGTCGCCTTCCATTGGAACCCAGAGTAGCCCCCGGCCGTCGCTCCCGCTCGACTCATGAGCGTGCCGCCATCCAGGTTCCCCGGGTCGAGGTTCTCAATCGCGGCGATCTCGCTTCCTCTTGACATCCGGGGCGAGTCGGGGCATCTTGCCGAGTGGCACCACGGACGAGCCTGAAACCGATTTCCTCGCCTCGTCCAGGTCGCATACGACCCCATCGCCGGCCCTCATGGAGGAGAACGCCGATGACGAGCCTCATGGAAAGCCCCGACCGAGTGGTCGCCTGCGTCGGGATGATGGCCCGAGACGCCCTTCGGCCTGATTCAGACCAGGCGCTGGACCGCTGTCTGGAGGACGTCGACCTCCTCCGCCGCGAGGAGCGCATCACGGACGCGCAACGGGAAGCTCTGCGGCTGATCCTGCTGGGGATCGGCCTGCACTCGGCCTGATCGAGAAGCCGGCGCCATCGACGAAGACGAGCACGCGGGAAGGACGGCGAGGTCGTGAAGGGAACGCGGATCGCGAGCGTCTCCGGGATCCGGGGATGGGTGGGAGACGGGCTCGACCCGGCCTCGGCGTTGGAGTTCGCGGCGGCCTACGCCGCCTGCTGCGGCCCCGGTCCAATCATCCTCAGCCACGACGGCCGCATCAGCGCGCCGGTCTTCGAGTCGGCCGTCGCTTCCGGGTTGGCCGGCTCCGGGCGTGAAGTCCTGAAGGTCGGGCCGACCGCCACGCCGACCGTGGGCTTCCTCGTCCGCGAACTTGGCGCGGCCGGGGGCGTGCAGATCTCGGCCTCGCACAACCCGCCCGAGTACAACGGCCTGAAATTCTTCCAGCCCGCCGGCATGGTCCTTGGCCCCGCCGAAGGCCGCGCCATGCTCGACCGCTGGACCCGCAAGGACTTCGCCTGGGCCCCGTTCGACGGCCTGGGACGCATTCGTTCCCTCGACGACCCCGACGAATCGCACCTGCAAAAGGTGCTGCAAATCGTCGACGTCGAGGCCATCCGCGCCCGAGGATTCACCGTGGCCCTCGACGCCTGCCATGGCGCGGGGGGGCGGATGGGTCGCGAACTTCTCCGCCGCCTGGGCTGCCGCGCGATCGTCCTGGGAGGCGAGCCCGACGGCCGCTACGACCACACGCCCGAGCCGACCGAGAAGAACCTGTCGGAGTTCGCCCGCGTCGTGCCGGCGATCGGCGCAGTCGTCGGCTTCGCTCAGGATCCCGACGCCGACCGTCTCGCCCTGATCGACGAGAAGGGGCGTTACATCGGCGAGGAGTTGACTCTGGCCCTGGCGGCGCTCCGGCGGCTGGAGCAGCAGCCGGGACCCGTCGTCCTCAACCTCTCGACCTCGATGACGACCGAGGCGCTGGCCCGCGATCGCGGCTGCCCCGTGCACCGAACGCCCGTCGGCGAGATCCACGTCGTCGGCGGCATGCTGGAGCATGGCGCGGTGCTCGGCGGCGAGGGGAACGGCGGCGTGATCGACCCTCGCGTCGGTCTGGTTCGCGACAGTTTCGTCGGCATGGCTGTGACGCTCGACCTGCTGGCCTCCGGGCCGGCTTCGAAGCCGCTTTCGGACTGGGTCGACGAGCTTCCCCGGTTCGCGATGGTCAAGGATCAATACCCCCTGCCCTCCGGGATGGGCCCGGCGGACGTCGCGGGCCTCTGGGACCAGATCGCCGCGCAACACTCAACGGCCCAGGCCGACCGTCGCGACGGCCTTCGGCTGTCGTGGGGCGATCGCTGGGTCCACGTCCGAGCCAGCAACACGGAGCCGATCGTCCGCGTGATCGCCGAGGCCCCGCAGGCCCCCGACGCCCACGCGATGGCCGAGGGCGTGGGGCGTCAAGTCAGCGGGGAAGGCCGCTCATGAGCGTCGAGGGCGACGTCTGGCCGATCTTCAACGAACCTCCGTCCGCGGCGTTCATCGACGTCGACGGCACTCTGCTCGCGGAGACGACGACGTACCTCTTCGCCCGGATCCTGATGCGCCGGGGTCTGCTGCGCCGCTCCACCCTGCTCCGCGCCCTCTACCACGGACTCCAGCACCGCTTCGGCCGGCTCGACTATGGGTCGTTGATCAACGTCGGCTTGAAGCACATCACGTCGATCCCAATGGTCGACCTGGAGCGGATCGCCTACGAGAACTTCGCCGAGCACGTTAAGCCGAGGCTCTATCCCGGGGTGGTCGACCACTTCAACGCCCTTCGCAAACGAGGGACGCCCCTGGTGCTGGTCTCGTCGTCGCCGGGGTTCGTCCTGGAACCTCTGCGGATCTTCCTGGGATGCGTCGATGCCCTGACGACAAAGGTCGTCGTCAGTCGCGGAAGGTTGGTCGGCGTCGGCAGCGGCCCCCCCTGCTACGGCGAGGGCAAACTCTTCTGGGCGGAAGAATGGGCCGCTCGCAACGGCCTCCCCATGGAACGCGCTGCGGCCTACGCCGACAACTGGAGCGACCGCTCGCTCCTGCAACACGTCGGCCGAGCGGTCGTCGTCCACCCGGGAAAGCGGCTGTCCAAGATGGCCCGCGAACTCGGCTGGGACGTCGTCCGCCCTTCGCGGCCGGCTCGGGGATCGTAGGGGGATCTGGCACGCCTCGCTGGATTCCGACGAGGCCAGGTCCTCCCCAGGGGGCAATGGCGACTCGGGGGAGAGGTAATTTTCATTAATGAATTCTGGCGAAGTCTCCGGTAAGGTGAGCGCCTGACGTCCGGAATCGTCCGGAGGATTACGGCCGCCCTCCTTCTGGAGGCATCACATGGAACGGCACCGACTCGGCAGTCAGGGCCTGATCGTCTCCCGGATCGGTCTCGGCTGCATGGGGATGAGCGACGCCTACGGGCCCGCCGACGACGGGGAGTCCGTCGCGACCATCCACCGGGCCCTGGATCTGGGGGTCAATCTCCTCGACACTTCGGACGCCTACGGCCCGTTCATCAATGAGGAACTCATCGGCAAGGCGATCCGCGATCGACGCGACGAGGTGAAGGTGGCCACGAAGTTCGGCTTCGTGGGCGGTACGGACGGCAAGGGAGGAGGGAGCATCGACGGCACCCCGAAGCACGTGCGCGAGGCCTGCGAGGGCTCGCTCCGGCGGCTCGGCGTCGACCACATCGACCTCCTCTACCAGCACCGCGTCGACCCGAACGTCGCCATCGAGGAGACCGTCGGCGCGATGGCGGAACTCGTACAGCAGGGGAAGGTCCTCTACCTGGGCCTGTGCGAGGCCTCGCCCGCGACGATCCGCCGGGCCCACGCGGTCCATCCGATCACGGCCCTGCAGACCGAGTACTCGCTGTGGAGTCGCGACCCCGAGGACGAACTGCTCCCCACCGTCCGGGAACTGGGGATCGGCTACGTCGCCTACAGCCCTCTCGGGCGCGGCTTCCTCACCGGCCAGTTACGACGCTTCGAGGACCTCCCGCCAGACGATTGGCGTCGCCATCGGCCGAGGTTCCAGGGCGAGAACTTCAACAAGAACCTTCAACTCGTGGACCGCGTGAAGGAGATCGCCGCGACGAAAGGCGTGACGCCGGCGCAACTGGCCCTGGCCTGGCTCCTGTACCAGGAAGGCGTCGTCCCGATCCCCGGCACGAAGCGGCGGAAGAACCTGGAAGAGAACGTCGCCGCGACCGAGATCACACTGACGAGCGAGGACCTGAAGCGGATCGACGAGGCTGCGCCCAAAGGCGCCGCCAGCGGGGAGCGTTACCAGGACATGTCCGGAGTGAACCTCTGACCGACCATTTCCTTCCGGCCGACGCCCAGCCTCCCGGAGGATCTCATGAGCCGCACGGCTTCCCCTGATCGGCTGCCTGAGCCGTCCTCGCGCTCGGCCTCCGCGCTGAACCTGATCGGTGGGACCTGGGTCGAAGGTCGCGGGGACGTGAGTCGCGATATCTACAACCCTGCAGATACAGCCGAGATGTTGGCCCCCGTGCGCGAGGCCTCGCCTGATCAGGTGGACGAGGCGTGCGCTGCCGCTGCTCGAGCATTCCCCGGCTGGCGAGCCACGCCGGCGCCGGATCGGGCGCACGTCCTGTTCAAGTTCCGGGATCTGCTGGAGAAGAACTTCGCGGACCTGGCGCACAGCATCGTCCGCGAGAACGGCAAGCTGCTGGGCGAGGCGCGCGGTTCGCTTCGTCGCGGGCTCGACGTCGTCGACTTCGCCTGCGGCATTCCCTCGCAGATGATGGGGCAGACCCTGTCCGACGTCTCGCGGGACGTTGATTGCCTGACCTTCCGCGAGCCCATGGGCGTGGTGGTGGGCATTCCTCCCTTCAATTTTCCGGCCCTGATTCCACTGTGGATGATGTCGGTCGCCGTCGCCTGCGGAAACACGTTCATCCTCAAGCCCGCCGAGAAGGCGCCGCTCACCGGCACAAAACTTGTAGAAATGTTCACTGACGCCGGACTGCCGCCGGGCGTCGTCGGCGTGGTCCAGGGGAGCAAGGGCGTCAGCGAGCGTCTCATCGCCGACCCGCACGTCCAGGCGGTCTCCTTCGTCGGCACGTCGGCCGTGGCGGAGTCGGTCTATCGCATCGCAGGGGCCCACGGCAAGCGGGTTCAGGCGCACGGCGGGGCGAAGAATCATCTGATCGTCCTGCCGGACGTCGACACGGAGCGGATCCTGCACGAACTGATCGGATCGTGCTTCGGCTCCGCGGGCCAGCGCTGCCTGGCCGGGAGCGTGCTGGTGTTGGTCGGCGACCGGGCGCGGCAGGACGCCGTCGCCGACGCCTTCATCCGCGCGGCGAGCCAACTCAGGCTGGGGGACGGCCTGGACGATGCCGCGACTCTCTGCCCCGTGGTGAACGCGCGAGAGGAAAAGCGGATCCGGGCCGCGATCGACCGCGGCGTGGTGGAAGGAGTCCCGCTACGCCTCGACGGCCGTTCCCAGACCGCGCCCGACCGGCCGCGCGGCTGCTTCATCGGGCCGACGGTCTTCGACGATGTGACGCCGGAGATGTTCATCGGCCGAGAGGAGATCTTCGGCCCGGTGGTGAGCCTGATGCGCGCCCCCGACCTGGACGCGGCGATCACCTTGGCGAACCGCAGCCGATACGGCAACACGGCCTGCCTCTTCACGCAATCGGGCGCGGCGGCCCGCACCTTTCGCGAACGAATCCAGGCCGGGATGCTCGGCCTCAACGTCGGCGTGCCTGCGCCGATGGGGTTCTTCCCGTTCGGCGGCTGGAAAGACTCGATCTACGGCTATCACAACACGCAGGGCGCCGACGCCGTCGCCTTCTACACACGCAAGAAAGTCGTCACCGAACGCTGGTTGGGCGCCGAGGGGCCGAAGGAGGGGTGGGTCTGACCGCCCTCATCCGCAGGCCTGGCGCCCGCCAACAGGACTCCCCTCCCCTCGCCGACATGCGCAACAGATCTCCCGATGCCTCGCGGACGGCTGCGGCGACGAGCGATCAAGAGTTCCGAGTTCTCAGCCGTGAGTTCTGAGCGGGGGGAGCCGTCTCGTCGAACTCGCCTGGAATTCGCATCTCGGCGTGCGGCGATCTCGTTGAAAGAGCGAGTTCCGGTCGGTCGTGTTGCGCTGGTCGGATGGGGCGAGGCCCCGGTGGGGCGGCTTTTCCTCGGATCCACTCGGTGAGTGGGGACCACTCTATTACTTGGAGCGGCCTAATTCATCCGCGCGCGGCGAATGGCCAAGACGCGGATGAATTGGGTGGGAGGCGGGTCGGGGGGACTGTGGGTAGACGCACTCCTCGATTGACGCGGCCGGGATCCGACCGACTCCGTTTCCGGGATGCGCTACGAGTTCGGGGGCGGTATGGGAGCTCTGCACAACCTTCGCCGATCGCAGCGCTACGCGGGCGTAGCCATCACGCCGACGGGCGTCTCTTTCTGCCATGCTGACCATCGAGGTGTCTCGTGGACTTGGACGCTCCTCGATCAACGCCGCCAGAATCCTCAATCCAGAAATGGCTTCCGGCGGATGCTCGTGATGTTGAGCGCGGAGTGTCTTCAAAATTGGTCAATCGAAGCCAAACGTCGAGAACCTCTGCTTGATCGCAACCTGCGACAGATTCGATGTTTGCGAAGTTGTGGCGGTGTCGGCGGCGGGAGCGATCAAAGCCAATCAGAGCCAGCGATTCGGTCGGCGCGGGGTGGGGGAGAAGCGAGGATCGACGGTGAGTTGAGGGCAGACCGTCGCCGTCGAGTCGGCTGCTTGGGAGAGGGGGGTTGTTCCGTTGGTCGGCGGGCTGGCTACTTTCGTAATGCAGAGAGGACCGAGTCGTGCAGGCTTCCGGTGGGCGCTGCGGACGACCAAAGACACTCCTCGCTTAACTCCACCGAAGAAGGACGGATCGGGGTGCCAGGGCCACGCTTGCGTGGTGATGCCAAGGGCGAAGGTCACGCACTCGCCGGCGGCGGTTCATGGCCACGCAAGCGTGGCCATGGCACCCGATTCCAACCCTCAATCCAGAAATGGTTTTCGGCGGATGGCAGTGGTATTGAGCGAGGAGCGTCCGAGAAAATGGGCGATCGAAGCCAATTTCAGGGGCGGTCGTGGACGCGTAAGGATCTATCTGTAAATAGGTTGCGGGCTGTGGTCGGCGTTTGCGAGGCCGACGATCGAAGCCAAGCAAAGCCGCCGGGAGGGGCAGGCGCGGGATGGGTAGGCGTGGATGGGAAGATGTTAGCAGCCCGGGGAGTAATGGCCTGGGAATGCCCTGACTTCGGCTTGACCGAGCTGGATGGGGGGGCTACAGTCCCGCCGATCGTGGGTCCAGACTGGACCCGAGACGTCGGCGTCACAGGGATGTGGGTCGACGGTCCCATCGTTCGCGGTCCTCGCGCTCTCGTTCATCTCTTCGAGAGCGCCCCGGGGGTTCTCCCCGTTGCGGAAGAGCAAGGAGGCAGGTCCATGCGTCGGACAGTCCCCAGGCGGTCCTGGGCGGTGGGAGCATTGGTCGCGGTCACGGCGCTGGGGTTGGGCCGAGCCGTCATCGGCGCCGGCCCGTTGCCCACGGCCGCGTCGAAGAAGGCCAAGGCTCAGGACAAGGCCGCACCCAAGATCGAGGAGGCGGTCGGCGACCTGGCCTACGTCTTCGAGAACGGCGAGACGACCGTCGAGGGGGTCGGGCTCGTCTCGAACCTCGACGGCACCGGCGGCGACGCGCCGCCCTCGTGGCAACGCGAGCAGCTCGTCGACGACATGAACAAGGCGGGCATCGATCACCCGAGCAAGCTGCTCGAAAGCAAGCAGTACGCAATGGTGATCGTCCGCATGAAGATCCCGACCGGTGGCTCCCCGCGCGACCGGTTCGACGTGGATCTGGAACTGCCTCCGGCAAGCTCGGTCAAGAGCCTGGCCGGCGGCTACCTGATGTTCACCCGTCTTCGCGAAGTCCTGCACACCGGCGGCGGCCCCAAGCAGGGCACGGACCTGGCGACCGCCATCGGCCCGGTGATGATCGGCGACGCCAAGGACCCGAACAACCCCAAGGCGGGCCGGGTGCTGGGCGGGGGCCGGGTCAAGAAGGAACACCCCTTCAAGCTGATCCTGAAGGACGACCGCCGCTTCATCCGCAACGCCAAGATGGTTGAGTCCGTCGTCAACGAGCGGTTCCACCAGAACGAGCACGGGCAACAAAAAGGCGCGAGCACGGCCAAGACCGACACCTTCCTTGAGCTGCGTGTGCCGGCGGTCTACCACCAGAACCAGCAGCGATACTTCCGCGTCGTGCAGCTTCTGCCGATGGTGGACACCCCCCAACTACGCGAGCAACGGCTCAAGGCGACGGCCGCCGAGCTCCTCGATCCCAAGACGTCCGGTATGGCCGCGCTCAAGCTGGAGTGCTTCGGTCCCAGCGCCGCCCCCGCGCTGGAGGCGGGATTGAAGAGCGAGGACGCCCACGTCCGGTTCTTCTCGGCCGAGGCCCTGGCCTACCTGGATCAGTCCAGCGGGGTCGAGACCCTGGGCAAGACAGCCATCGAGCTGAAGCAGTACCGGGCCTACGCCCTGGCCGCGTTGGCAGCGATGGAGGACCCCGCGGCGCGGGCGAAGCTCCGTCATCTGATGGACGAGCCGGACATCGAAGTCCGCTACGGGGCCTTCAACGCCCTGCGGACCCTCGACCCGACCGACGCCATGCTGGGGCAAGTCCGGATCCTCGACGAGCCTCCCCGCGATGAGATGGAGGAGGACAACGGGGGCGACGGGATGACCGCGCTGATCCAGAGCCGACGCGCTCGACCCGACGATCCCTTCTCGCTCTACATGGTTGAATCCGACGGAGCGCCCGTGATCCACGTGTCGAGGAGCCGTCGGTCGGAGATCGTCCTCTTCGGGCGAGCCCAGAACATTCTCCCGCCGCTGGTGCTGGGAGAGGGGGACATCCTCCTGAACGCAGCCGACCACGACGACGGCGTGGACATCTCCAAGATCGTCCCCAGCCGGTTCGGCTCGGAAATGAAGGTCCGCAGCTCGCTGGATCTGGGCGACGTCATCCGCCAGGTCGCCCGACTGGGCGCCACCTACCCGGAGGTCGTGGCGATCCTCGAAGCCGCCGAACGGCAGAAAAATCTCCCCGGAGCCCTCTTCGTCGACTCGGTGCCGAAGGCCAACATGCAATATTTGTCCAAGGCGCTGATGGGCAAGGATGAGATGCCCAAGGCCGACTCGGAGGTCAAACCAGCCTCCGGCTCGTTCATTCGCCGGATGTTCACCCGGGGCCGTGGGGATTCCGAGCCGACCAAGACGGCCGATAAGTCGGCCCAAAAAAGCAGTTCAAAGGACGACGACGTCGCTTCTGATGCCGACGGCGACAAAATTTCCGCTAAAAAAGACGACGCCTTGAAGCGGACTTCCGGTGAGTCGGCAGAGGCTTCCGAGAGCGAGGGCGACCGACGTCCCCGGCTGCTCGACGTCTTTCGTCGCCGCAACGATTGACATGACGCCATAAGGCTTTACGTCGAGGCGACGGTCGCCGTCGCCTCGACGTAGGCTCCCCCCGCAGTGAACATCCCCCGCCAGCCCTTTCATCCCTAACCGCCGTTGCGATTCCTCCATTCGGGGCAACTGCTCTCCGCCCCATCTAAAGTCGCAGGCCGCGCGGTTCGAATATTAGTCGTGACGGTCAGGTCCGCTACGGCAAGGAAGCGAGCGAGACGCCCTTGAAGGACGCGGGCTGGAGCCGACCTACGATCTGGAAGGATCGCAAGGGCTCTCGGTCTTTATCGATGACGGGGAATCGGGCCGCCGAAGCCTTCGCCCACGATGGGAAGGGCGGCTCACAACTCGGAGACAGACTCTCGGAAACTTGAGTCTGGAAACGGGTTGTAGGAACGCCGCTTCCCGGGGCGATAAAGAACGGGGGAAGGGTCGGAGCGATTGGATGGGTTCTGAAGCGTCCGGCGGCCGCCCCACGACGGGAGGCCGGCGCGACGACGACGAGCCCCCCGCCGCGAGCCGACGTGGTTCCCATCCGGAGGGAGGAGGAAGCCTCCGTGGCCTCGCACCCAACAGGGCGAGTGGAGTCCTCGAGATGAAGAAGGTGTTTACAACCGGCCAGGTCGCGAAGATTTGCAAGGTCGCGCCTCGGACCGTAAGCAAGTGGTTCGATTCGGGCCGCCTGCGTGGATATAGAATTCCCGGCTCTCAGGATCGCCGGATTCCGCGGGAACACCTCCTGCGGTTCCTCAAGGAGCATGGAATGCCCTTGGGCGATCTCGAGGCCGAGGTCTACAATAAGATCCTGGTCGTCGGGGCCGACGCTCCGCTCCAGGCCGTTCTCCGGGATCACCTCCGCGAGGGGGACGACTTCCGGATCGAAACCGCCGCGTCGGGATTTGAAGCCGGCATCCGCGCCGAAAGCTTCCACCCCGATTGCATCATTATTGACATGGCCCTGGGTCGTATCGAGGCCGGGCAGATCGCGCAGAACCTGCGCAAGAGCCCCGACCATCAATCGACGATCCTCCTGGCGCTGACCAGCGACGAACCCGGCGAGGAGACCTTCTCGCTCGGCTTCAACGACGGCTTCAAGAAGCCGTTCGACGGGGCCCTCCTCGCCGAGCGGATCCGTCGGCTTATCTCGCAGAAGAAGTCGGAAGAGCCTTGATCCGGTCGCGGGCCGTCGCGCGTCGTCTCGAGGACCCGCCGCCGATCCGCCCCGACCCTTAAGCGAGACGCCGGTCCTCCGGCCGATCGAGCCCGGCTGCCCGCTGCTTCGACCTTTCCCCAAGGGTCGAAGCAGCGGGCGGCCCGGGCTCGTCGGCTTTCCCCCTGGAATCAAACCAACGGCCCGCCGTACCATGGGGCCCGCTCGTTCGATCCGATTCCCCGAGGCCGTTCCCACATGCCCGATCCACCGGCACGGGGCCTTTCCCGCCACCGCCGCCTCGGCCTCGTCGCGGGCCTCGTCGCCGCGACGGTCACGATCGCCACGCTGCAAGGGCCGGGGCTCACCATCGACGAACCGCTCGACGTCCGACCGGGACGCGACTACGTCACCCTGCTCTTTCGCACGGGTCTGCGGTTCTTCGAGCGGTCGAACGTCGACGGCCTCTTTCGCGACAACGCCGAGCATCCCCCCCTCGGCCGCTGGCTGCTGGGGATCGCTTCGCACACGTTTGGGCCGTTTCAGGCCTGGCTGTTGGGGCCTGACCCGACGGGGCTCTACGTGGTCGCGGGCCGCGTCGCGCCGGCCCTTTGCTTCGCTCTGCTCGTTGGACTGATCGCCGCCGAGGCCGCCCGCCGCTGGGGGACTGTCGCCGGGGTTGCCTCGGCGTGGGCGCTCCTGACGATGCCTCGCGTCTTCGCCCACGCCCATCTGGCAGCGCTCGACACGTTCATGAGCCTCTTCTGGACCCTTGCGCTGTTGACCGCGGCGCGAGCCGTCGACTCGCGGCGGCCCATTCTCCTGATGCTCGTTGCGGGCCTCACCTGGGGGCTGGCTCTCCTGACGAAGATCCACGCCTGGTTCCTGCCGCCCCTTGTCTTGGCCTGGGCTCTCGTCCGACTGCGTCCAACTCGGGCGGTCGTCGCGGTCGCCGGCTGGCTTGTGGTTGGAATCGTGACGTTCGTGGCGGGATGGCCCTGGCTCTGGTACGACACGGCGTCGCGCTGGGCCGCGTTCTGGGGAACGGGAGTTCAACGGACCTCGATCCGGGTCGAGTATTTCGGCCGGATCTGGACCGACCGCGAACTCCCCTGGCATTACCCGTGGTTCTACTTCGCCGTGACGGTCCCGGTGTTGTTCCAGGTTCTAGGAATCGGGGGGCTGATTCGAGCCTGGCGAAATCGTCGCGAGGAGCCGTTCCCGCTCTTGCTGGCCGCCTCGATCCTGCTGTTTCTCGTCCTCTTCTCCACCCGAGCGCCCGTGTACGACGGCGAGCGGTTGTTCCTGCTGGCGTTCCCAGCCTGGGCGATGCTCGCCGGCCTCGGTTTCCAGCAGGTGTGGGAGCGATGGGGGGCCTCGACCATGGCCCGTCGCCTGCTCACCCTACTGATGATCTGCCAGGCTTTCGGGACGATTTCCATGCACCCGTTCGGCCTCAGCTATTACAACCTGCTCGTCGGCGGGCTGGCTGGAGCGGAGCGACTGGGACTGGAACCGACCTACTGGGGGGACGCCGTCGACCGGGTCCTGCTCGACGATCTCGCAAAACGGATCCAGCCGGGGGAGGTCGTCGCCCTGGTCCCGACGCTCTTCCCCGGCCAGGGGGTCGTCACCACGACGAACCGCCTGGTGCGCAAGGACGTCGTGATCCAGGATGAGTCGGAAGTCTCGCGAGCCGACTGGGTGCTAATCTCCCGCCGTCGGGCGTACTGGCCGGCTGCTCTGGTGCAACGACTGGAGGACGGCTCGGGCCGGATGGTGGCCTCTCGCTCCCGCCAGGGCGTCTGGCTGGGGGCGCTCTGGCACTTCCCCAAACGACCCAACTCCTCTCCCTGAAACGATGTCGAGCACGTCGGTCGTCGCCGTGAAAGATTCGCGAAGGGGAGATCTAGCCCGCGACGGGCTGATTCGTAAAATACGTTTAGAACGAATTGAACGAAATCTCGAGGGCTGAATGGGAGACTTGAGCCATTACGACGACCAGGGGGCCAGCCGGATGGTCGATGTATCGGCCAAGGCTCCTTCCCTGCGCGTTGCTAGGGCGAGCGGTCTGGTTCGGATGGCTGAGTCGACGTTGCGCTTGATCCTTGATCGTGGCGCGTCGAAAGGGGACGTCTTGGAGACGGCCCGGCTGGCTGGCATCATGGGGGCGAAGCGCACCGGCGATTTGATTCCGCTTTGCCACCCGATCGGTCTGGACTCGGTCCAGGTCGACCTGACGCCACGGCCGCCGGACGTCGTCGAGATTTCGGCGACGGCCAAGGTCCATGGCCGGACGGGGGTCGAGATGGAGGCGATGACTGCGGTCAGCGTCGCCGCTTTGACGATCTACGATATGTGCAAGGCGGTAGACCGCGGCATGACGATCGAGCGGATCCGGCTGGAGGAGAAGGCCGGCGGCGTTCGGGGCGAGTTCAGGCGAGACGGATCGGATTGAGAGCAGCGGAGCGGAGACGGGCATGAGCATACCTACGGGGCTGAAGGCGGAAGAGAGCCGGAAGACGCTGACGCGCCTGTTCGCGCCGATCCAGGCCGGGCTGGCGGACGCCGACCGGATCTTCCAGGAGGAGCTGCAAAGCCGGTTCCCGTTCGTGCAAGCCCTCGTGGAGCACTGCGGCGACTACCAGGGGAAGCGGCTGCGCCCCGCTCTGGTCCTGCTGGCCGGCGGCGCCAGCGGGGGGATCGTCCACGCGCACCCCGTGCTGGCCGCGGTGGTTGAGATGATCCACACCGCGACCCTCGTTCACGACGACGTCCTCGACGAGTCCATGGTTCGCCGCCACGCGGCCACCGTGAACGCCGAGTGGGGGAACGAGTCGGCCGTTATGCTGGGCGACTACCTCTTCTCGCACGCCTATCACCTGGCTGCCTCGCTGGAATCGACCCTCGCCTGCCGCTGGATCGGCAAGGCGACCCATGAGGTCTGCGAAGGCGAGATGCAGCAGATCCACCATCGCGGCAATCTCGACCTCGACGAGGTCTCTTACTTTCAGATCATCGCCGGCAAGACAGCCGCCCTGACGGCGGTCTCCAGCCGGCTTGGAGCTCACTACGCCGGGGCCGACGCCGCCGTCGTCGACGCGATGGAGGCCTACGGCTACCACGTCGGGATGGCCTTTCAGATCGCCGACGACGTTCTGGACATCTGGGGCGACGAACGCGCGACAGGCAAGAGCCTGGGAACTGATCTCGAGAAGCAGAAGCTCACCCTGCCTCTGATCCGCCTTCTGGAAATCGGCGAGCCGTCCGTCGTCGAGTTGACTCGCCGGCTTCTCACGGAAGCTCGCGCCGAGTCGCGCCGCCGTCTCCAACCGCTGCTGGAGGAGTCGGGCGCGCTGGACTACGCCTGGTCCAGGGCCCGCTGGCACGTCGACCAGGCCATCGCGACGCTGGACGTCGTTGGTCCTTCCGAGTTCAAGGACGTCCTCGCCGAAATGGCCGGTTACGTCGTCCGCCGCTCCGCCTGACCCACCCCAAACCTTCCCGTTTACGCGATTGATCGGCCCACGCTCGCGTCGATCCTTGCAAGGTCGGAATCTTGTCCGAGTGCCTC
Source organism: Paludisphaera rhizosphaerae (assembly GCF_011065895.1). Classification (NCBI taxonomy): domain Bacteria; kingdom Pseudomonadati; phylum Planctomycetota; class Planctomycetia; order Isosphaerales; family Isosphaeraceae; genus Paludisphaera; species Paludisphaera rhizosphaerae. The sequence goes on from NZ_JAALCR010000045.1 coordinate 16,354, forward strand.
GACGGCCTGTCTCAGGCTCGTTCGAGGCTCCTTTTTCATGCCGTTGGCGGATATTGGAGAGCCGTTCCTTCAGTCCCCGCCCTGTCTGTGAATTATTTGGGGCTTTTTCGATTGCAAGGCGGCTTTCGAGAGCTATGATGAGGCTGAAGGCTCTATGTTTGGGGATGCGGGAACTTGTTGTCCCATCCTCAGGAGACCGCGGCACCCTTGGCCGAGGTTGCATGTTTTAGGCCTTCGAATCGCCCTCCGTCTGGTACAAACGTCGTCCGATTCTCAATCTGGCGTCTGCGTATTTGTCGGATTTCTTTTAAGTTTAGGATCCATAATCCCCCCTATCGGGGAGAAGTCGATCACCGCGTCATGGAACTCAAGCAGAAGCTCCAGATGCTGATGAAGAGTCGCAACCTCAACGGTCAGCGGCTGGCGAGGCTCTCCAAGGTGAGCGACTCGGAGATCTCGCGGATCCTTCAAGGGAAGTCGCGACCGGGGCTCGACAACGCCCTTCGACTGGCGCAGGCCGTGGGAGTCTCCCTCGACTACCTCGCCGACGACCGGATCGATGTGGAGCCCTCGCAGGCTGAAGACGCGCTGACGGCCGAGGATCAGAAGATCCTGGGTCTCTGCAAGAAGATCGGCCATGAGGAAGCTCTGGACATCATGAAGGCCGTTCAGAGGATGGGCTACGAAGTCGCCATGGCGCGGCTCCTCGGAATCGCCGGACGACCCGTGATCGAACGCGACGACCAGATTGGTGAGCCCCGCCCCACAGCGCTCTCCTCGAACGCTCCTCGCCCAACCGCAAGCGCCTGACGCTTTCCGTCGCGTTCTCGTTCGATTCGTAAGTCGATGAGCCGAACCAGGCTGGAGCTCGCTGATCTCGTGGCGAATTCTCATGGGCTGAGTACAACCCAGCCCATGGGGCAATCTGCAGCACGGCCGACTACGGGGAAAGGTCACGGAGGCCGTCGCAGAGCGAGTCGGCCCCCGTTGGATAGCCGTTAGAACTGCTTGCGTTGGCGGCTCGAGGGGATCATCAGCGCCTGGCGGTACTTGGTGACCGTTCGACGGGCGACCTTCACGCCGTGGCGACCCATCTCATCGACGATGTCCTCGTCGGAGAGCGGGCTCGACTTGTCCTCCTTGGCGACGACCTCAAGCAGCTTCTGCTTGATGGTGTCCCAGGCGATTTCCTCGCCGTCGGCGGTGACTGTGCCGCCGCCGAAGAATCGCTTCAGGGGGAAGATGCCTCGCGGGGTCTGAACCCACTTGTCGTCGACCGCCCGGCTGACCGTCGTGACGTGGACGCCCACGCGGTCGGCGATCTGCTGCATCTTGAGGGGCTCGATGAATTCCGGCCCCTTGTCCAGGAACGGCTTCTGGTGCTCGATGATCGCGCGGGCGACCTTCAGGAGCGTGTTTCGGCGCTGCTCGATCGACTCGATCAACCAGCGGGCCGACTGGATTCGCTTCTGGATGAACTCCTTGGCGGCCGGATCGGTCCCCTTGTTTCGAAGCTGCTTCTGGTAGTACCGCGAGATCGACAGGTTGGGAGTATGCTCGTCGACGAGGCGGACGTCGTAACCGCCGTTCTCGCTGGGCTCGACGATCAGGTCGGGGACGACGTACTGCGTGTTTTCGCTCAGGTTGAACGACGACCCGGGCCGGGGGTTAAGCCGGCGGAGGTGCTCGATCGCTTCCTTGATCGTCTCCATCGACAGCCCCGTCTTCTTCTCGATGGCGGGGAGCCGGTTGTGCTGAAGGTCGTCGATATGGTGGGCGATCAAAGTTCGCAGGACGTCGTAGAACGGGATCTCCGGCGTCAGTTGCAGCAGCAGGCATTCCCTCAGGTCGCGGGCGCCGACCCCAGGTGGATCCAGACGCTGAACCATCCGCAGAGCTTCTTCAGCCTGCTCGATGGTGACGTCGTGGCCGAAATCGCGGGCGATGTCGTGCAGAGTGACGTTTTTCGGGAGATACCCGTTGTCGTCGAGGTTGTAGATGATGTACTCGGCCAACTCGCGGACCAGGGGATCCGAGTCGAAGAAGCCGAGCTGCTCGGTGAGGCTGTCGTGAAACGAGCGGGGCCGCGACGCCATGTTCTGCATCGCGTCAAGCTTGCGGTCCCCTTCTTCGCTGAGCGCGGCGCGGCTGCGACGGGGGCCTTCGTCGTAAAGCTCACTCCAGTTCTCATCGAGGTTGATGAGGCTGTCGAACTCGTTCGGTTCGGGCTCAGTGGGCTCGGCGGCGGCCGGGCCGGCCGTTTCCTCACCGTCCTCGCCCGGCGTGGCGGACTCGCGGAGGTCGACCAGGACCGGGTTCTCACTCAGCTCCTGCTCGATCCGCTCCTGCAACGCCATGATCGGCAACTGGAGGATTTCCATCGACTGGATCATTCGAGGTGCCATGCGGAGGCGCATCTCGGTTCGCATCTGCTGAGACGTATCAAGACGCATGATCCATTCCCCAGTGCCGACGGATGCCGCGAGGGCTGGGACGGCGAGCTTTCATACCAGCCGCCCTCGAAGTCGACGAGTACTCTAGCAAGTATTATGCCATGGGTTTCCGCCGTTCAAGCCCTCACCTCGTAGGAACCGACGGAATGCCGCCGCCGATCGCGACAAGAGACTTGTAAGATGTTGGTGCCAAGGGGTTTGGGATCGGTCAGAACGGAGATCGACCAGCGATGGCGTCCGCCAACATGTCGCGGCTGGCGAACTCCAGGGTGCTTCCAGACGCCAGACCGCGAGCGAGTCGCGTAATGCGGACCGGTTCGTCTTGCAATCGCTGCGCGATGTACAGCGCGGTGCCGTCCCCTTCCAGATTCGGGTTCGTCGCCATGATCAACTCGCGGACGCCCTCCTCGCGAACGCGAGCCTCCAGGGCGGTGACGGTCAACTGGTCAGGACCCATTCCCTGCAGCGGCGCGAGCCGGCCGAGCAGGACGTGATACACGCCCGGAAACGAGGACGATTTCTCGATCGCCAGCAGGTCGCGCGATTGCTCGACGACGCAGACCAGTGAATGGTCTCGTCGTTCGTCGCGGCAGATGGTGCAGAGCGGCTGATCGACCTCCGTGAGGTGGAAGCAGCGTTCGCAGTGTCGGACCTGTTCCTTGGCTGTTCGGATCGCCTCGGCCAGTTCAAGGGCCTCTTCCGCGGGGCATTTCAGGATGTGGTGAGCCAGCCGTTCGGCCGACTTCGCTCCGATGCCCGGCAAGCGCCCCAGGGTGGTGGTCAGACGCTCCAACGCCGCACCGTAGCCTGCCATGTCAGGAGCCTCCGCCGTCGGGCGGGAAGAAGCCGGGAGGGATGCCCCCCGCGAGTGAAGAGAACGACTGAGCGGCGTTTTCGCGGATCTTCACCATCGCGGCGTTCACCGCCGCCGCCGTCAGGTCTTCCAGCAGTTCCACGTCGCCGTCGGCGACCAGCTTGGGGTCGATCCGAATCGACGTGATCTCCATTCGGCCGTTGACCTTGGCCGTTACGGCACCGCCGCCGGCCTCGCCCTGCGCCTCGATCTTTCCCAGGGCTTCAGCGGCCTTGGCCATGGATTCGCGGATCTTCCCCGCGTTCTTCATCAGGTCGGCGAGATCACCGATTTTGCCGAACATCTTGGCGCGTCCCCCTGCTCGAAACCCTGAAAGTCCCCATCTGGAACCGCTTTTCCGCGACTCCCCATGATAAAGACTATTATCGCAGGTCAGTGGACTAATGTCGAGTTTTTACTCGCCGTCGGGCCGGGCTTCCGGTTCGAAGTGCGTGACGCGGGCTTCGAAGAGTTCGACGACCTTTTGAACGAGGGGGTCGCCGGCGAGTTGATCGACGCGGGCAGGTCCGGAATCGGCTGTTTCCGGCTGCGGCGAAACGGATTGCGACGCGTCGTAGCGAACGGTCACCGGCCGTTGGAGAAGCCACTGGAGACATTCGGCGATGCGACGACGAGCCTCGTCGGTCCCACAGGGGTCGACGACCTTGTTCTGCCCCGGCGTCGGCGCGATGATCAGAATGTCGGGTTCGTCGACGCCGAGAATCTGGGCCTGGCTCAGGCGCCAGGAGAGACTGCCCCCGACCTTCTTGAGGAGGTCCGGCCAGACCTGCTGGACGATCTCCACCTCGAGCGGCGGAAGCCCCTCGTTTCGGCGCGTCTGCTCTGGCGCAAGTCGCTGTTCTACGGCCGCTTGCGGCCGTTGGGGTGGCTCGGGCAGTGGGGGTGCCGTTCGGACGGGTTCGACGGGTGCTACGAAATTCGCGGGTTTGCCGATGCCCGTTTCGAGGCTCGCGATCGAATCCGCCTGCGAGAGCTTCTTCTTGACGCTGGTTGCTGAAGTCCTGGGCGGTGGTGTCGCGCCAGTCTCCAGGGCGCGGAGACGCTGGACGACCTCTCCGATTTCATCCAGGTTTTCGAGCCGTGCGACTCGGACGAGTGCCAGTTCGGCGAGCAGTCTACCGTGGGCGACGCCTCTCATTCGGGCTCGCGCCTCGGCGAGGATCTGAAGAGCAGCCAGAACCGCATCGGTCGACCAGCCCTCGACGGCCGCGTTGAGTCGAGGCTTCTGGCGCGGGGCGACGGTAAGGGTCAATGCGTCGGCGCCGATCGTGAGGACCATGGCGTCGCGGAGAAAGTCGATCGTGCCGGCGAGAAGTTCCGTCGGTTGGACCCCTTCGGAGGCGGCCTGGTCGAGCAGCGTCAGGGCGGCGGCTGAGTCGTGGCTTGCGAGGGCCTCGATCATGCCGATCAGGCGCTCGTCGCTGGCCGTGCCGAGGAGGCCGTGGACGACGTCGGGAGTGAGTTTGGGGCTTCCCGACGAGAGCATCCGCTCCAGCAGCGACTGGGCGTCGCGCATCGATCCCCCAGCGCGTCGGCCGACGATCTGGAGAGCCTCCGCGTCGGCCTCGACGTGCTCGCGGTCACAGATCGCCTTGAGTGTTTCGACGATCGCCTCCGGCGAGATGCCCGCGAAGTCGTATCGCTGGCACCTCGAGAGGACGGTGATCGGGATCTTGTTCGCCTCGGTGGTGGCGAAGAAGAATTTGACGTGCGGTGGAGGTTCCTCCAGCGTCTTCAACAGGGCGTTGAACGCCCCGGTCGAGAGCATGTGGACCTCGTCGATGTAGTAGATCTTGAACCGCGATCGGCTGGGACGGAGCGAGACGTTCTGACGCAACTCGCGGACCTGCTCCACGCCGTTGTTGCTGGCACCGTCGATCTCGATCACGTCAACGTCCTGGCCGATCGAGATCGCCTGGCAGATGTCGCAAACCTGGCAGGGCTCCTCAGTTGGGCCGTTGACGCAGTTCAGGCACTTGGCGAAGATCCGGGCCATCGACGTCTTGCCGACGCCCCGGGTTCCGCAGAAGAGATACGCCTGCGCCAGGCGGTTCAGCCGGATGGCGTTGCGAAGGGCCTGGACGACATGGTCCTGGCCGACGACGTCCTCGAACCGTTGGGGACGGTAGCGACGGGCGACGACTGTGTAGGCGTCGGAGCTGGAACCCGATCGCGCCGCTGTTCCGTCGAGCTCGGCTCGCTGTTTCGACGCAGGACCTTGCGACACGAGCCGGCGCTCCCTCGTGGTCGAGGCGCCGGCCGGGCGTCCTGCCTCGGTCGTGGCGGCCTCGGTTCGGTTCCTTCCGATCGTCGCGCCCGACTTGCGGGGGCCTGGGAGAGCCGGGGAGGTTCTCCCGCGCACATGAGGGTGATGCTTATGGCTGCTGCGTTCCCGCCCTGACCAGGTTCACAAGCCCCCATTGCCCGGGTCCCCCCCGGCTCACCCGGACCCCCGCCGCGGACGGTGTCAGGTGAACACGCATTGTCGAGGATCCGATCGCCGGGTGCAAGGCCAACACCCGGCCGATCAGCGACGAACAGCGGGACCAGGCGGATTTTGCGGTCTCAGGCGGTCTTCTTACGCGTCGCCGCCAGGGCGAGAATCCCGTAAGCGGTGACGAGGTTGGCGTCGCCTTCCATGAAGCCGTCAGTCGGGTTGACCCACTCGCCGTTGGGGCCCTGACGCTTGGCCAGCGCGGTGGTCAGGTCGGCCCGCCAGTCGTGCTTCACGCCGGCGGAGTCCTCGAACTGGTCGGCGCCCAGCAGAGAGAGGGTCTTGGCGAACGCCTGGTAGTAGTAGTAGAGCCCGCGCTGGCCGAGGCCCGGATTCTCCTCGACCGAGTAGTTCTTCTTGAGGTAGGCCAAAGCCGCCTTGGCGCGGGGGTCTTCGAGAGTGAGGCCGGCGTAGATCAGACTCTTAAGGCCGGCGTAGGTCATCGAGGCGTAGGAACGGAGGCCGCCGTTGCTCTCATCCGGGCCGGCGACGCTCGTGCCGCCGTTGGCCGGCGTGTAGATGAAGCCGCCGTCGTTGATCTTCTTGGCCCAGGGCTGGTCGTTGAATTCGGAGTTCAGGTTCTGACATCGCGACAGAAAGACCAGGGCCTTCTGGAATGCTGGGTCGCTCGAAGGGACGCCGGTGTCGTGGAGGGCCTCGAGTGCGAACGTGGTGTTCGAGAGGTCGGGTCGGTTGCTGCGGCCGCCGTAGCCTGAGCCGCCGTAGAACGGGTCGGCCGGGGTCTTCCCCTCCTTCTCGTCCCACTGCTTGTCCTTGAGGAACTCCTGCGAGCCCTTGATGAGGGCGTTGTAACGGCCGTCGGTGTTGGCCTGATGGAAGGCCATGAGCGAAACGGCCGTGGAGTAAACGGCGTGCGCGGCGTCGGGGAGGCCGCCCTCGGGCTTCACGAACGTCTCCAGGTAGGCCAGCCCCTTGGCGACCGTCGGATCGGTCGGTCCGGCCATTCCCGACCGCAGGAGAGCCGTCACCGCCAGAGCCGTGATGCCGGGCTCCTTGCGGTCGGCCGACCAAACGCCGCCCGTGTCCTGACGCGATCGCAGGAACTGAACGGCCTTGGCGACTTGAGCCTCCGCCGAAGCCCTGGGCGCTTCTTGTCCGGCCGCTCGACCGGTGAAGACGCCGGAGACGGCCCCCAACGCCAACGCGCCGGCCGAGTTTTCAAGGAAGGTACGACGGGTAGGCTTTCTCATGGGAAGAATCTCGCTTGACCGAGGCGGCTACGATTGTTCGGGGTCCTCATCGATTCGATCGCGCCGGCGGCTTCGCGCCAAGCGGCTGAACCTGAATGAGGTGGGACCGCCCTTACTGCAAGTCAGATGCCTCGCCGCGGCTGGTTGCGTAAGATACTCGGCAGCAAACGGTTGCACCAACCTCGGGGTTGCTCTGATGCGGTCGATCGGCGGATAATCCGCCACTGAGCGGCGATTCTTCGGCCGTCGGAACGCCGGGACCCGCCGGAACGGGAGTTGCACGCTCCCGCGTGGAGATGAGCGTGGGGTAAACGAGTGCCGACGATGGTTTGAAAATATGTCATTAGGCAAGAATGATCGCGAGGCGGGAATCGAAAGCTTTCAGGACGAGCGGCGATTGCCGATTGGGGCTGAAGTCAGACCCGGCGGCGTCCATTTCCGGGTCTGGGCCCCGAAGCGGCGCAAGGTCGAGGTCGTCCTCGAAGGCCAGGCCGTCGCGCTTGAACCGGAGGCGGGCGGTTACTTCTCTGGCTTTGTGGCGGGGCCGGGAGCTGGAGCCGTCTACCAATATCGCCTCGACGGCGAGGGGTCCTTCCCCGATCCGGCCTCGAGGTTCCAGCCGAAGGGGGTTCACGGGCCGTCGGAGGTCGTCGATCCATCGAGCTTCGCCTGGACCGACTCCACCTGGAAGGGGATCAAACTTCCGGGGCAGGTCCTCTACGAACTTCACATCGGCACGTTCACGCGCGAGGGGACGTGGGATGCCGCCGTCGAACGATTGCCGCGGCTGGTGGAGGTGGGGGTTACGACGATCGAGGTGATGCCCGTCGCCGAGTTCGCGGGGACCTTCGGCTGGGGATACGACGGCGTCGATCTCTTCGCGCCCTATCACGGGTACGGGTCGCCTGACGCGATGCGGCGGTTCGTCGATCGCGCCCATTCGCTCGGACTGGGCGTCATCCTGGACGTCGTCTACAACCACTTCGGGCCCGACGGCTGCTATCAGGGGCTCTATTCGGACGACTACATCCACCGCGACCGAGCCAGCGGCTGGGGCGACGCCATCAACTTCGAATCTGCCCCGACTCGCGAGTATTTCCTCGCCAATGCGGGGTACTGGATCGACGAGTTCCACCTGGACGGGCTGAGGCTCGACGCCACCCAGGCCATTCACGACTCGTCGAAGGACCAAATCCTCGCGGCTATCGCCCGGCGCGCTCGTGAGGCGGCAGGTTCTAGGTCGATTCTGATCTTCTCCGAGAACGAGCCCCAGATCGTCCGGCAAATCGCGCCGCAAAGCGAGGGGGGATACGGCCTGGACGTCCTCTGGAACGACGACTTCCACCACGCCGCCCGCGTCGCCGCCACGGGCCGGGCCGAGGCGTATTACTGCGACTACCAGGGCACGCCCCAGGAACTGATCTCGGCCGTGAAATGGGGGTTCCTGTTTCAGGGGCAGGTCGTGAAATGGCAGCAGAAACGCCGTGGAACTTGCGCGATCGGCGTACCTGCTCCGAGGTTCCTCGTGTATCTGGAGAACCATGATCAGGTCGCCAACTCCGCGCGGGGGAGCCGCCTGAAGACGCTGACCAGTCCGGGGCGATATCGGGCGTTGATGGGTTTGACCCTGCTCTCGCCCCAGACCCCCATGCTGTTTCAGGGACAGGAACTGGGGAGTGAACGCCCCTTTCTGTATTTCAGCGACCACCACGACGAGCTAGCGAAACTCGTCCGCGAAGGCCGTCGCGAGGAACTGGCGGGCTTTCGCAGCACGACGCTACCCGAGCTGCGCGACTATCTGGCCGACCCAGGAGCGAGAGAGACGTTTCTCGCCTCCAAGCTCGTCGAGCCCGACGACTATCGGCAGGTCGCCGATTTCCGACTCATCCAGGATCTTCTGACGCTACGTCGCGAGGACCCAATCTTCCGTTCGCAGAATGCTGAGAAGGTCCATGGCGCGGTGATCGGCCCCGAGGCGTTTGCGCTCAGGTTCTTCGGAGAATCCGGCGATTGCCGGCTGGTTCTTGTGAACCTGGGCCGCGACCTTTATCCGACGGCCAACACCGAGCCGTTGCTCGCTCCGCCGATGGGGATGGACTGGTCGATCCTCTGGTTCAGCGAGCATCCTCGCTACAACGGCTCGGGCATCCCGCCGCTTGAGCCCGGTCAGCCGTGGCGTGCGCCGGGGCATTCGGCCGTCGTCCTGAAACCGATCGCCGCACCTGAACGTCCCGAAGCGGCCGAGCCTGGCTCGACCGCTGTCGAAGACTATGACATCCATCCGGGACTCCGGAAGAGTCGCCGGCGTGATTGATCGTCGTTCAAGGGGCGGCGGAGACCGGGGCGGCCTTGGCGGCCGCCTTTTTGGCTGCTGCTGCCTTCTTCGCCGCCGGGGCCTCGCCCGGCATGAACGGAGCGTTGCCGAAGGCCTTACGCTCGGGTTTGGCGGGGACTTTGAGTTCTTCGCGAAGTCTGGCCAGCTCTCGCTTCAACTCGGCGACGATCGGAGCGCGGTTCGGATCGTCGTAGACGTTGCGCAACTCCTGTGGGTCTTCACGAAGGTCGAACAGTTCCCAGGCGTCGAGATCGGGCGTCTCGAATCGGACGAGTTTGTAGCGGTCGTTCACGACGCCGTAGTGCGGGCGGACGTGATGCGGGTCGGGATACTCGTAGTATTCGTAATAGAAGCTCTTGCGCCAGTCGTTCGGGGCTTCGCCGCGGAGGATCGGGACGAGGCTTTTCCCCTGGACTTCAGAAGGAACCGCCAGTCCGGCGACTTCCAGGAAGGTCGGCGCAAAGTCCAGGTTTGAGACGATGCGTCCCTCCGCGGTGCCCGGCTTCACCACGCCCGGCCAACGGACGAGGCACGGGGTCTTCAGAGACTCCTCGAAGATCCACCGCTTGTCGAACCAGCCATGCTCGCCCAGGTAGAAGCCCTGATCCGAAGCGTAGACGACGATCGTGTTCGTCGCGAGCCCTTCGTCGTCGAGGTATTTGAGCAGCCGGCCGACGTTTTCATCGACGGCCTTGATGCAGCCCAGATAGTCGTGCATGTAGCGGTTGTACTTCCAGCGGACGAGGTCGGCCCCCTGGAGGTTCGCTTTGCGGAAGGCTTCATTGCGAGGGTTGTAGTAGGCGTCCCAGGCTTGCTTCTCCTCAGGCGTGAATCGTTCCTTGAAGTCGTTCAACTTGAGGTCGTTGGCGTTCATCGTCTTGGCGATCGTCATGTCCTGATCGCGTTCGGCCAGCGTCCGGTTGGCGTAGTCGTCGAAGAGGGTCGCCGGTGGGTCGTATGTGCGATCGCCGTCATGACCGAGAAGTCGGATCGGCGGCGACCACGGCCGGTGCGGCGCCTTGTGCTGGGTCATGAGGAGGAAGGGACGCGACTTGTCCCGCTTCTTAAGCCAGTCGAGCGAGACGTCCGTAATGACGTCTGTGACGTACCCATCGCGCTGCTTGCGGACGCCCATCTCGATCATGTCGGGGGCGTAGTAGATCCCCTGCCCCGGCAGAATGTTCCAGTAGTCGAAACCGGTCGGATCCGACATGAGGTGCCACTTGCCGACGATCGCCGTTTGATATCCCGCCCCTTGAAGGAGCTTCGGGAACGTCGTCTGGCTGCCGTCGAATCGGCTGTTCGAGTTGTTGTAAAAGCCGTTGAGGTGGCTGTATTTCCCGGTGAGGACCGTCGCCCGGCTGGGTCCGCAGATCGAGTTGGGGACCAGGCAGCGATCGAATCGCACCCCCTCCCGTGCGATCCGGTCGAGATTCGGCGTCTCCAGCAGCTTCCGCGGTTCGTTGTACGCGCCGACGGCCTGGTAGGCGTGGTCGTCGGAGAAGATGAAGACGATGTTGGGCCGGGGGGGCTCGGCTGCATTGGTCGGGGTGGTCGACGTCGACAGACACACGGCGGCCAGCGCGAACGCGGCCGCGACGCCGAGGGGTCGTGTGGGAGGCTTGGACATATCGCTGATCTCGACGGTCTAAAGGTTGCGGGCCCCGGTTCGGAGCCGGGACCGCCGATTATACGACGGCTCCGCTCACTCCTCCATGAGAAGGGCCACGGGGAAATCCGCAAAAAGGACGGCGGCGGGGATTGAAGCGACTCCCTCGTGAACCTGGCTCGCGACGACGGCTCCGGTGAAGACGTCCCGATAGCGGAGGCCCGGTTCAAGGCCTGGCATGCGGACGATCGTTTCGCCCCAGGCGGCCTCTCCCAGCGGGCATTGGCCCTCGAAGCTCAGTCGCGTCGACAGCCGAGGCACCGCGACGACCGCCGACTCGTGTCCCAACCCGCGATGGAAGGCGAAGATCGACCCCTCATGCTTTCCTGACGGCTGAAGGGGGGTGTAAGCCCCTTCGGCGAACAGGCGGGGCGATCGTCGCCGCGCATGAAGAGCCCGCCAGTGGACGTAGAGCTTGCCCCGGCCGTCGAAGACGTTCTCGGCAAGGTCGCGGGCCATCGTGGAGGCGTTGTCGCCGCATTCGCGGTGACGGCGGATCAGCATGTCGAGCATCGATTTCCGGAGGTTGTAATCGACGGGGCGTCGATTGTCCGGGTCGACCAGGCTGAAATCCCAGATCTCGGTCCCCTGATAGGTGTCCGGAACTCCCGGCGCGGCGAGCTTTAGCAAGGTCTGAGCCAGCCCGTTGATTCGTCCGTGCCTGGCGACCCGACGTTGGAACGGCAGGAAGTCTCTGAAAAAGGGGGCGTTTCTCACCGGATCGAGGATGTCGCCGAGGAAAGCGTCCAGCGCCGCCTCGTATTCTTCAAAAGGGTTTTGCCAGCTCGTGTGGACCTTGGCCTCGCGTGTGGCCTTGAGCATGAACGCGCGGATTCGGGCGAGGAAGTCCGTCAGGCCGGCTTCGTCCAGGGGATCGAGCGGCCAGGCCCCCAGAAGGGTTTGGTAGAGCAAGTATTCTTCGTTGCGGCCAGGGACCGCGGACCCGTCGGCGAGCGCCCGATGGTGGACCAGGTTGAGGTCGGTCCAGTGGACGAAGGCGTCGAACCACTCCTCGGGAATCTCCGAGAGGACGTTGATGCGAGCGCGGACGTCCTCGCTGCGTTTGGTGTCGTGCGTCGAGAGCGTCGTGAGGGCGTAAGGGAATTTCCCCGCCCGTCGTCCGAGCCAGCGATGGAGCGAGGCTGGTGACGCGCCGAAATGATTGGGTTCGCCGCCCACCTCGTTCAGGGAGATTAAACGGTTGTAGACGTAAAACGTCGTATCTTCGATCCCCTTGGCGGTGGCCGGCGCCGTGACCTGCTGAAATTTGCCGGCGAAATCGACCTGAGAGGGTTCTCCTTCGGGAGTCGGGCCGACCGAGACGCGATCGAGCAACGTACGCGAGAGGAAGTCGAACACCGCCGATCCGAGCAAGGGATTGAGCCTTCGGGCGCGAGCCACGGCTCGACCGACGAGTTGACGATCCTTCTCCGAGACCTCGTCGGCCGTAATGTAGCTGCGGTACACGGGGAAGGCGGCGATCACCTCGCGCAGGGCCGTCCGCAGCGCAGTCTGCGTGAAGTCGCGCGCCCGGCGGTCGCGGAGGGCGATCCGCTCAAGCTGATAGGCGAGGACGTGCAACTCGCTGGAGAGCGATGCGTCCATGATGAGCCGCTTTTTCTCCATGACGATGTCGCGGTAGGGCGTGGCGTCGTCGATCAGCTCTTCGTACTGGCGGGTGAAATCGTTCTCGTTCATGCCGTCGATGAAGAGCATGTTGATTCGATTGAGGGCGTCGTAACCCGACGTCCCGTGGACGGGCCAGTCCTCTGGCAGCGCCTCATCGAGCGCCAGAATCTTTTCGACGACCACGTAAAGCCGGGGAGGCCAGCCGTGACCCGGCGCCGTCTCGGTCATGGCCTCGCGCAACTGGGGTTCGATCTCCTCCCAGGGGAGTTCCTCGGCGTGCGTTCCCTCGTGGTGGAGCCGATGCGCCAGGATCAGGAACAAAGCCGTCTGAAGTCGGTCCAGATACGTCTTGGGGTCGAGCAAACCGTCCGGGTGGTCGATGCGCAGGCCGGAGGCCGGCATCCGGCCGAGAATCCGGAAAATGTGGCTGTGGGTCTCGTGAACCACCTCCCAGCGGTCGGCTCGAAGGGCGGCGAGGGCGTTGATGTCGAAGAACCGGCGATAGTTGATTTCGTCGGTGGCTACGCGCCAGTAGGCGAGCCGGTAAGGTTGGGCCTGAAGCAGCTCGTCGAAGCCGTCGAAGCTGCCGGCTTCGCCCGGCTCGCCGTCGAGGACGTCGAGGGTCCGGTCGACGGCCTCTGCAATGCTCGGTTCGGCTGCCAGGAGGTCGCCTAGCCGGCGCTTGACGATCTCCTTCTCGCGGTGGCGCTCGTTGATGCGGTCCGCGGCCGTCTCGGTATGGTCAGGCAGGTTGCGAACGGCCGTGAGGATGCTCTGGAATTCCAGGACCCCATAAGCCATCGGTCCTAGCTCGGCGAGGATCGGCTCCAGGGCAGGTTCCATCACGGCTCGGTAGCTCTTGGGATCGAGCGGGAACCGGTGTTCGAAATAGCGAACGTGGAAAGCCCCGCCGTCGCGGCCCAGTTTCAAGTCGCCGGCCTCGAGCACGTCGCCATAGAGCCCGCCCAGGAACGGCAGCAGAACGCGGCCCCGATTCTCAGGACGGGTCGGAGCGGCCCAGTCGATGTCGAAAGCGCCGGCGTAGATCGAGGCCTGGCCGTTTTCCAGAACGTCGTTCCACCAGGGATTCTCATTCCCGAGGATTCCCATGTGGTTGGGAACAACGTCCAGCAACAGCCCCATCCCTCGCTCGCGCAACGCTTCGAGCAACTTCTCGTGCTCGGCCTCCGTCCCAATTTCCGGGTTCAATTGCGAATGGTCCGTGATGTCGTAGCCGTGAGTGCTCCCGGGGGCCGCCTTGAGGTAGGGGGACGTATACAGGTCGGTGATTCCCAGCATGTCGAGATAGTCGATGATCGCGCGAGCGTCGTTGAACCGGAATCCGGCGTGCAACTGAATGCGATAGGTGGCCGTGGGGACGATTCGGCGTCGGTCGACCTCGGCGAGAGCAGCCGTGAGCAGGCTGTCGATGTAAGGGTCTCGTGAAAAGGTCGCTGGGGACGTCGTATCTTCCATGGAGAGAGGCTCCGTATTCGGGAGGGGCCAGAACGACGAAGGGGCGGGTCCGAGACCCGCCCCTTCGCGCCTCGTCGTCTGTAAATGGTAACAGAACGGGAATTAGACCCCCCGGTTCGGCGACCGTCGGTGAGAGGGGACCGGTGGAGACGGCTCCTGCGCCTCGCGGCGGAGCACCTCGACCTGTCGGGCCGAGACGTCCGCGTCTGCGTTCTCGGCGTCTCTGGTGAAGAAGACCGCCATCGAGCGGGCAGGAAGCTCGTAGACGAACCCACCTTCTGCGATCAGCGGCGTTTGATCGTCGGCGAATGTCTCCAGAGCCCGCCGCCAGACCTGCTTCTCATTAATCTTCGGGAGCGTGAACTGGATCGATTCATGGTGGGCGTTCAACAGAATCAAGCCGGTATCGTCGAGGATCGGTTCGCCGCGTTCGTTGACGTCGTCGATCAGATCGCCGGCCAGTCGTACGCCCAGGCATTTGACAAAGCCCGCGTTCCAATCCTCGTCGGTCATCTCGTCGCCCGACGGGACGAGGAACGACACGTCCTTGATCTCCGAGCCTCGGAGCGCACGGCCCTGGAAGAACTTCCGACGTTGGAAGATCGGATGCTCTCGGAAAAGCCGCGTCACTCGTTGTGTGAAATTCAGGAATTTCTTCTGGTCGTCGTTCAGATTCCAGTCGAGCCAGGTCAGCTCGTTGTCCTGGCAATAGGTGTTGTTGTTTCCCTTCTGGGTGTGGCCGATCTCGTCGCCAGCTAGCAGCATCGCAACCCCCTGAGAGAGCATCAGGGTGGTCATGAAGTTGCGCATCTGTCGCTGGCGGAGGGCGTTGATCTCAGGATCGTCGGTCGGCCCTTCGGCGCCGCAATTCCAGGAGTCGTTGTTGCTGGCGCCGTCGCGATTCTCCTCGCCGTTCGCCTCGTTGTGTTTCTCGTTGTAGGAAACGAGGTCCCTGAGCGTGAAGCCGTCGTGGCAGGTGATGAAGTTGATGCTGGCGCAGGGGGCTCGGCCGTTTTGCTCGTAGAGGTCGCTGGAGCCGGTGAGCCGCGTGGCGAACTCAGAGACCGTGCCGCCGTCCCCCTTCCAGAAGCGACGGACGTTGTCGCGGTACTTCCCGTTCCACTCGGTCCAGAGAACGGGGAAATGGCCGACCTGGTAGCCGCCCGGACCGACGTCCCACGGCTCGGCGATCAGCTTCACCTGCGAGAGGATCGGGTCCTGGTGAATGATGTCGAAGAACGCACCCAGGCGATCGACTTCGTAGAGTTCGCGAGCCAGAGTGCTCGCCAGGTCGAAGCGGAAGCCGTCGACGTGCATGTCGACGACCCAGTAGCGCAGGCTGTCCATGATGAGCTGGAGGACCTGCGGGTGACTCATATCGAAGGTATTGCCGCAGCCGGTGAAGTCCATGTAGTGGCGGCGGCTCTCGGGGCTGAGGCGGTAATAGCCGGCGTTGTCGAGCCCTCGGAAGGAGAGCGTCGGCCCCTGCTGCTGGCCTTCCGCCGTGTGGTTGTAAACCACGTCGAGGATGACTTCGATCCCCGCGGCGTGAAGGGCGCGGACCATCATTTTGAACTCACGGACCGCCGCCAGCGGATCGTTCGGCTGGGTCGAATATCGAGGGTCGGGGGCGAAGAACCCCAGAGTGTTGTAACCCCAGTAGTTGATGCGTCCCTTCTCTGTGAGGAAGCGATCGTCGACGTGGTAATGAATCGGCAGCAGTTCGACGGCCGTCACCCCCAAAGAACGGAGGTGTTGGATCGCCCCGTCGGAAGCCATGCCGGCGTAAGTCCCGCGTATCTTCTCGGTCACTTCGGGCATCAGCTTGGTGAAGCCTTTGACGTGAGCTTCGTAGATGAGCGTCTCGTGCCAGGGAGTCAGCGGCGGTCGATCATCTCCCCAGACGAACGATGTGTCGGCGACGGCTGCGAGGGGGGCGAAGGCGCCGCTGTCGCGTTTGTCGAAGGCCAGGTCCTGTTCGGGGCTGTCGAGCGGGTAGCCGAAGAGCGAATCGTCCCATTTCAGGTCGCGGCCGATGGCCTTCGCATAGGGGTCGAGGAGCAGCTTGTGCGGGTTGAAGCGATGGCCGTTCGTCGGCTCGAAGGGACCCTCGATGCGATAACCGTACAACTGGCCCGGAACGACGTCGGGTAGATACTGGTGCCAGACGTTGGCTGTTTGTTCGCGTAACGCGATCGTCGTCGACTCTCGCGTGGCGTCGGGGCCGTCGAAGAGACATAAAGAAACGCGACTCGCGTTCTCCGCGAAGACGCTGAAATTGACGCCGGCTCCGTCCCAGGTCGCTCCAAGAGGGAAAGGTCGTCCAGGCCAAACGCGCATGTGAGGGTATCCTCATGTGTGCCGATCGGATCGGCCTTGAGCATCGACGTGACGTCGTCGTCGCTCAGAGGCGAAGTTCGGTCACCACACATAAGCAAACCGCGCGCCGGAGGCTGCGTCCAGCCCTCGGCGCTTGAGAATGCAAGGCGGCTCAATCCAACGGCCGGCCTCATCCGGAGCGAGGTCGCGTTGGCCGGGAGTGAGCCGATTGCACTGGTTCAGCCGTGCCGCGGTCCGTAGATCCGGTCCGATTCCCGAGTCTTGAGGGGCGTCATTCGTCGGGGGCCGCGGAAGAGGGGCTTTGAGGAGGTCGAGGCGGTCGCAGTCGTCGAGGTCGTCGCGACAGCGGCCTTATGCCTTCGCCACCACCGTAGAGCTGCCCGGCGGAGGTGGACGGTCGAGGCCGTGACGAACAGGACGCCCACGGGAAGGTCGAGTGACGACCGTTCGACCTGGCCGCTCGAGGGGACGACGGTTTCAGGCTCTGCCGCCGCAATCGGCTCGCCCGTGGTGGACGGCTCGGAAGTGGCGCCCAGACCGTCGAAGAGCCATTGGAAACCGCCCTGGAGAGCGGCGAGCACTCGGTCGGCCTTCAGGAGCGCCGCATCGTCGGCGTCGGGCGAGGCGGTATCGATTTTGGCGGTTTCGACCCTGACGACCTCGTCGTCGTGATCGCGCGAGGTAGCAAGACTCTCGGACGATCCGGCCGGGCCGCGGTCCTGACCGTCGTCCGACTGTGAGTTTGACGAGGAAAGGATCGCGCTCAGAGCCGAAGGCGATCGCCCCGCGGCCGGGGCGGCCCAGGCGACGGCGGTCAAGCTGCCGGGGACCGTTGGACCGACGCTGACGACGCCGTCGCCGTTCGCCCCCGGCCGACCGACCAGGGGAGGGGTCGTGGATGATCCGGCCGCCCAGGGCGAAGGACCCATCTCCACGGACCGCGCTGCGTCGGACCGTGCGGCGACGGGGGCGGTGAATGACGGCGTCGGCGTGATCGTTGTTGCGGAGACAGGCGTCGATGGCAGCGATGGAGATGAGGCGGAGCGATCGACGCCCAACCGGATGGCGAGGACGCCGCCTGGCCCCACGGCATCGGCGACGACGTCCATGTGCAGGGCGTCGTCGACCAGCGACCAGGTGCCAGAGACGGAGGCGCCGCCGACAGCCGTCAGGCGAACCGTGTACGCTCCGGGGGCCAGATAAAGCGGCAACTCGATAGGCTCGGAGCTGGAAGTTACGAATACCACTCCGTCAACGCCGATCACCTCGATCTGAAGCGAGCCAGACTGAGTATGCCCTCGGAGCGTGAGCAGGGCGTGTTCATCGACGACGATGGGGACGTCGGTCGATGAGCCGCCAGGCAGCGAGATCGCTCCCCCACCAAGTATTTTCGAGTGGCTCACCTTTGGCGGACTGGTCGGGGCCTCAGCGGTCGACAGGGTGAAGCTGCCGAGTGCTCCGGTTGGAAGGCCGCTCGCGACTGGAGTGCGCCCGATCAGATCGGCGAGCGGTCTGTCTCCAGAGACGATCACAGTGTACTCGCCGGCCGGAACCGCTGATGCGAAGGTAAACCCAACTCGTTGCAGGCCGTAATCCGCTCGGGTAGGCAAAACGTCGTAAGTCTGACCGTTGGAATCAACGACCTTCACGGAGTCTAGCCAGACCGTATTCGGATCGAGAGGCGCGGAGAACGCGAGCGTGAAACCCGTCGCGATTCCGTTGGAGTGGTCGACCGTGAAACTGGTTACGGTCGTCGGGCCTTTCGCGGGATCGGCCGTGATTCCTAGCCGATAGTCGCCACCGGGCTGGCCATCGGTCTTGGCAACGACGACGTAATAGTCGCCCGGCGCAAGTCCGAGGGAGAGATACGGATCGTTGGCCGCGTTCAACTGGCCCCCCGGAACGTCCAGCGGCTGGAATTTTCCGGTCAGGGCGTCCTTTACGAGGTTGCCGGACTGGTCGTAGACCTTCAACCCCGCGATGAGTTCGCTGCCGATCGCACCGGCGTCGAGTTGAATCGTCACTTGCCAGAGCGGTTGACTCGCACCGAGTTGGAAATGGTATACATCCTGAGCGCCGAGCGAGTTCGCGAGCGTCCCAGGTGTGAATAGGACCGAGGAGCCCACGACGCCGAGATCCTTGACGACGGGAGCGGAGGACTCAACCTGGAACTCGGCGATCTCCTGGTCCTTTGTGTAGTCCCAACGGCCTCTCGAGAGCATTTCCGACTGGAAGCCGGAGTGGAGGACGAAGGCGTAACGCCCAGGAGCCAGGGGCGCGGCGAGAGTGATGGTCACAACCCCCGAGCCTGGGTCGATTGAGACGTCTGCGTCCCCGTGATAATTGAGGACCGGCGTCTCCGACCCGTCGGACTCGATGCGGTCGAGGCCGACGAGGGCGTTCGTCCACGAGATCGCGAGAATTGGGCTCATTCGCAGCGTCAGGACCGTCGGCGACTCTGAGACGTCTATGACGGACCCGTCCGCAGGCGTGGTCGAGATGAGGCTGCTGAGAACCTCGCGCGAGGTACCTGAAGATGCGATGTCGGCGACGCCCATGGTTGAGGGGGTCCGCCGCTGCTCCAGAGGCTCAAACTCAAGCCCGGTCCAGTGTCTGGGAAGTCGCATCGTCATGGGTGCACCGCCGGAGGAACGAGGCTCCGGGCGCCGTCGAAGACGCCGCGGGCCGTCGCGTCGAGGTCAGGAAAGCCAGGTGGAACGACGCGTTCGAGAGTATTTATTCATGTTCCAATCGATATTCCAGCCCGCGAGAGCGTGGTCGATCGAGACGGTCGACGTGGAATTGCCGTCCGAAGCGTTCGCGAACGCCGATGTGGGCGTCGTGAGCCGCATCGCGTCGGCCGCGGCGCTGAAGCCGGTTCTCATGCCCGAGGGGTCGAAGGACATCGACTCAGAGAGAGCCTGAGGGTGCACGGTCAGAGTCGGCCCGGCCAGCAGTTCGTCGCCCACTGCGGAGAGGCCTCCGAGTTGGAGTACGCCGTGGTGGTCGTGATCCTGGCCCAGAACCGAGGCCAGCCAGCTCTGCACAGCCGCCGCGGCGGATCCGATCGAGGTCGTCGAGTTCGACGGGGCGACGGGGCCGGCCGAGGTCGTCATCTGGGTGATGCCGCCTCCCTGGCTCGACTGCGCCGCGATCGCGGTATTGGGAGGGGCGACGAGCGCCATCTTCGACGTTCCGAAGTTGATCTGGAGGGCGTACGCGCCGGTGCCGCCGCTATCGCCGCCCGCCGACGCGACCCGAATGAAAAAGCCCTGGCCGGCGGTCACGCCTCCGACGGACAGGGTGGCAGTGCTCCCGGTACCCAAAGCGGCCCCGCTGTCCACTCCCAGGTAGTTGAGCGACGAGTCGAAGACCATCACCTGAGGTGCCAACAAGCTCAGGTTTTTGGATTGAGCCGTGACCGTGAAGCTGCCTATGTTGGTCTGCGGGATGGTCACCCAGAACCACTCCGTCATCGTCGACGTCGTGATGTCGAGATCGGTCTGCGTAATCTGATTCAACGAAGTGCGATACTTGTCGAGGCTCTTGGCGTTGTACCAGATCTGATTGTTCTGGCCGCCGCTGTTGTATGAGTCGTACTGGCGAGGCCCGTAGGCGCTGATGCTGTCGATGCCGGCGATGTCGTCGCTGTTGAGACTCTGCTTGATGCCCGTGTAGTAGTAGTACATGACGGCCTTGGCGATGGTCGAATGGTCCATCCCCAGGGCGTGGCCCAGCTCGTGGATGGCGACCGTCTGCAGGTCGTAGTTGGCGTCGATCTTCCAGGAGACGTTGGAGTTGAGAACGATGTCCCCGGCGAGGGTCCCGCCGTTGAGCGGCGGGGGCGAATAGGCCGCCCCCAGCGTGCCGGAAGAGAGCGGCATGGCGCTGATTCTGATGTCGCCGAAATAGGGGGAGCCTTGCTGGTTTCCCGCGGAGCCGAGCGGTGCGCCGTTGTCGGAAACCTGGACCAGGTTGATGTTCGCCACTGCCTGCCAGACCGCGGCGGCCGAGGCGAACTCACGCTGCCAGACGTCAGATGATCCCAACGAATTGAGCGTCTGGAAGAGCGAACTGGAGTTAACGCCGATCGCGGTCCCGTCTGGGACGAAGCTGTAGGTGATTCTGGAACCGTAGGTCCAGTTCGCACCGAGAGTTGCATAGAGCAGCAAACGCTCCTCCAGCCCCTCGACCCTCGGCCGCCAACGGCGATTCGCGGTCCCGGAACTCCCCTCGCGTGATTGGTCCTGCGACTGCCGCATCATCTGATGCACTCCCTTTGAAGCAACTCTGGAGAGGCCGCTCGCATTCCCTGGCGTCGCAGCAGTGCCGACCGATGAGGCAACCTCGTCCTCGCACGGCAAGCACCTATTTGGGCCTCTAAGAACACCCTAGGTCACGTCTTGCGGCTTGTCCGAAAAATCGCGAAAAAAATAGCGATTTGCCGCGACCGCGGCCCGTTGGTGTGTTCTATGCTATTGCCCCTCTGAGTTTTAGGGCCGGCATGGAGGCGATGGGCCGAATCATCACTCGTGCACTCTGGAGTGAGGCAGACCGCTGAGATGCGTGATTCGAGCAAGCCGTGGAGACGGCGGGGACTGGGCGGGGAAAGTTGACCAGGAGGGCGGGCGAAAGTTGAGGCGCAAAAAAAAAGACGCCGGCATTCCGCTTCCTGATAGAAGCGGGACGCCGGCCGTCGTAGTTTCGATGTAGATAACCCCTGCACGATCACGAGAGACGGCTGGATTTAGAGCCGTTTCGAGTCGCGCGGTAGGTTTCAGCCCTGGGGGGCAGCCTTCACCGGGGCCTGCGGGGCCGGGGCGATCTGCGGGGCCGGAGCGACCTTCGCAGGGGCCTGCGGGGCCGGAGCGACCTTCACCGGGGCCTGAGGAGCCGGGGCGATCTTCGCCGGAGCCTGAGGAGCCGGGGCGATCTTGGCCGGAGCCTGAGGAGCCGGGGCGATCTTCGCCGGAGCCTGGGGAGCCGGGGCGATCTTGGCCGGAGCCTGAGGAGCC
>NZ_JAALCR010000046.1 GCF_011065895.1 Paludisphaera rhizosphaerae
GGCGGGAGAGGGGACCACGTGCTGGGCCATTCAACGGCAAGGTCAGCCCTTCTCCACCTTGTTCGGCAGCGGCAGGCCCTTCTCGAAGTTCGTGAAGCTGGCGATCACCGTGGAGGCGATGTTGCCGATCGCCTCTGCGGTGAAGAACGCCTGGTGGCCGGTGATGAGGACGTTGGGGAACGTCAGCAGGCGGGCGAGGACGTCGTCCTCGATGACGCGGCTGGAGAAGTCCTCGAAGAAGTAGTGCTCTTCTTCCTCGTACACGTCGAGCGCCAGGTAGCCGAGCCTTCCCGACTTCAGGGCGTCGACGACGGCCCCGGTGTCGATGACGTCGCCCCGGCTGGTGTTGACCAGCATTGCGCCCGGCTTCATCTTCGCCAGGGTCTTCTCGTTGATGAGCTTGTTCGTCTCGGGCGTCAGCGGGCAGTGGAGGCTGACGACGTCGGACTCGGCCAGCAGTTCGTCGAGATCGACGTAGCGAACGCCGATCGCCGTGCAGTCTGGGTTGATGTATGAGTCGAACGCGAGGATCCGGCAGCCGAAGCCGTGGAGGATCTTCGCCACCAGCGCCCCGATCTTCCCCGTGCCGACGATCCCGACCGTCTTGTTGAAGAGGTCGAAGCCCATCAGGCCGTCGAGCTGGAAGTTGCCGTCCCGGACGCGGTTGTAGGCGCGGGGGATGTGGCGGTTGAGGGCCAACAGCAGCCCGACGGCGTGCTCGGCGACGGCGTGCGGCGAGTAGGCCGGCACCCGGACGACGGTCATCCCGTGTGCGTGGGCGGCGTCGAGGTCGACCTGGTTGAACCCGGCGCAACGGCAGGCGATCAGTTTCACGCCCTCGGCGGCGAGGATCCTCAGTGCTGACGCGTCGGCCTGGTCGTTCACGAAGATGCAGACCGCGTCCGATCCTTTCGCCAGCGGCGCGGTGTCGGTGGTCAGGCGGGTGTCGAAGTAGTGAAGCTCGTGACTCGTCCCCTTGGCGGCGGCGTCGAGGAACTCCTGATCGTAGGGCTTGGTGCTGAAGACGGCGACTCGCATGACGGCGGCTCCGGGACGGGTCGGGGCAGGGCTCGCGTGCGGGGATCCCGCGGACGATTGCGAGCAGGGCGTCGATGTCGACCGGCTTGTGAAGGAATCGTGAGCAGCCCGAGGCTCGCGCTCGATCGCCGACGTGGTCTTCGGAATGGCCCGACGTCGCGATCAGGTACGGCGGCGGCTCCTCTACGCTCAGTGTCTCGGCCAGCTTGAAGCCGTCCAGGCCGGGGAGCTTCAGGTCGAGCAGAACCACGTCGGGCCGGAACCGGCGGTCGGCCTTGACCGCCTCCAGCCCGTCGTAGACCGCCTCGGCCTGACAGCCCTCGACGGTCAGGAGCATCACCGCCATGTCGGCCGCGTCCCGGTTGTCGTCGACGATCAGCACGCGGGTCGGTCTCATGTCGGCCTCCGTTCCATCCGGGTGTTTATGTCAGCTTCGAGCACCCTCCGCAAGTGGGGCGCCAAGCTTTTCCCGAAGGTCGTCGAAGGTCGACGGGGCGTTGCGGTCGAAGACGAACTGAGCGGGGAGCCCGACGACCCGGCTGGCGCCCAGGTCGAAGAGCGCCCGCTGGCAGGCGGTGAGCTTCTTGGCGGCCACCAACGCGGTGACGCGCCAACCGGGGCCGCCGGTTTCATCCCAGACCTCGCCCCGGGCGATGTGCTGGGCGCCCTGGCTCCGGAGGTAGTCGGCGACCGCGGCGGCCGTTTCACGTCCCGGCGCGGCGGGGGCGCCCACGACTTCCAGGTGCAAGAGCCCTTCGGAGCGCTTCACGCCGTCCATCGCGTCGAGCAGGAGGGCCAGCGGTCCGGTCTCGCCTTCCTCGACCAGCTTCGCGAGGCTCGGCGCGTGGCCGATCAGGCATGAGGCCGAGTCCAGGACGATCCCGCCGGCGATCTCTCGCAGGCGGTTGTCCTTCAGCGTGACGCCGGAGCTGGTCAGGTCGACGATGATGTCGGCGATGCCCAGGCTCGGGTGCAGCTCGAGCGCCCCCTCGGAATCGATCAACTGGTAGTAGTAAATGCCCCACTTGCGGAAGTACTGCCGCACGAGCGCGGGGTACTTGGTGGAGACCCGGAACGTCTTGCCCGCCGCCTTGAACTCGGCGGTGAGGTCGACGAGGTCCATGACGTGGCCGACGTCCACCCAGCTTTCGGGCACGGCGACGACCAGCCGGCAGCCGCCGTAGCCCAGGTCGGGGACGACGACGGCGGCTTCCTGGGCCTCGAAGGCATGCTCGGCGTAAACGTCCATCCCCGTGACGCCCAGGTGGCAGCGGCCTTCCTGGACCTGAAGGACGATGTCCGTGGGCCTCATGAAGACGACGTGGAACCGCGGCTGGCCGGCGATGGTCGCCTCATACTGGCGGTCGCTGGCGCGCCGGACCTTGTATCCGGCCGTCTTGAGGATGTCGACGATCCCCTCGTAGAGGTGCCCCTTGGAGGGGATCGCCAGGCGGATGGGGTCGATGATTTCAGCGGTCATCGGGCGTCTCCCCGGGCCAGCAGCGAGAGGCGGCTCCGGATCTGGTCGATTAGCTCCCCTTCGCGGACGGAACGGACGTCGCCGTGATCCAGGTCCCAGACCTCGACGTCCGCGCCGGCGGCGACGATCCGGTTCAGTCCGAGATCCCGGGCGTAGTCCACGGCCGGCTCGATGGCCAGGTCGGCGACGACCACGGGGAAGGCGGTGCGTTCACGCAGGAAGGCGGCCAGCGCGACGGCCTCGCGGCCCAGACCGCGGCCGTCGCCCGTCACGAGGAACCCCTGTGAGGTTTTGTCCGCGGTCTCGCGACCGCCGAGGACCTGATCGAGCCGCTCCAGCCCGAAGGCGAAGCCGGCCCCGCGGTCGTCGCGGTCGCGGCCGCCCAGAACGCGGGCCAGGCCGTCGTATCGGCCGCCGCCGCAAACCTCGACGGGCCCTTCGGGCGTGGGGACGGAAAGCTCAAAGATCATCTGCGTGTAGAACCCGATCCCACGACCGAACCCCAGGTCCAGCTCGACTCGTTTCAGGTCGATCCCCTGGCGTTCGAGCATCTCCGTCAGATTCTTGATCGCCGCGACCGACTCCGGCGCGCTGGCGGCGAAGTCGCGGTCGAGCTTGACCAGGACGTCCGCCGCAGGACCGCGGAGGTCGGCCAGGCCGTGGACGAGGTCTCGGACGTTTCCAAGAGCGTCGTGCAGCGAGTGCTCCAGCGCCCACTTGTTGCGGAGCCGGGCGACGATCTCGGCCTCCGACCGACGGCCCGTGACGTCCGGCACCAGGTGCCTGAAGAGGCGGTCGACGGCCGGGTCGGAACTCGTCCGCGACGTCGCCGATTCGGCCTCGTCGGTTTCGCGGGCACCGAGCCAGTCGGTGAGGCGATCAAGGGCGTCTTCCAGGGTCCGGACCCCTTTGCCCTCGCTGGCGGCCTCGCTCAGCGACTCGATCAGAGCCGCAGTTGCGGCGGGAGGGAGCCCCGCGCCGCCGAGCAATTCCAGGATCAGGCCGACGTGGCCCACGCGGATCTTCGGTTCGGCGACGCCGAGGGCCCGGAGCGACCAGTCGGCCAGCCAGATGATCTCGGCGTCGGCGGCGGGTCCACCCGCGCCGATGAGTTCGACGCCCGTCTGGATGAACTCGCGGTCGAGCCCCTTGCCGGTCGCCTGGAATCGGAAGACCGGGCCGGAGACACTGGCTCGCCATGGGAGCGACGGCGGCTGGGGGGCCTCAACGTAGGCCCGCACCAGGCCGGCGGTCAGCTCGGGACGCAGGCAGATGCCGGCAGTCCCCGCGCCGGAGACCTCGAACAACTTGCCCACGATGCCGGCGCCGCTTTTGCGCTCGTGGAGGTCGGACAACTCCAGGACGGAGGTCCGCGCCGGCCGGTAGCCTGCGCGGGCGAAGCAGTCGAGGAGGGTTCGTTCATATCCCAGCAGCCGGGCGTAGTCGGCCTGAAGCCAGTCGCGGGTGCCGCGGACCTGGCCGACGTGACGCTCGGGAGCGGTAGCGGGGTCGGCGGGGGTGCGGAGGACGGTCATGACGAGGCTCCCCGCTGCTCGATGACCTCAAGGGCGCCTCGGATCGAGTCCTCCAGGACGGACCAGGCGAGTCCCTTGTCCTCGTGCCGGGTTTCCAGGTCTCGGAGGTTGAAGGTCTCGGCCTTCATTTCTTCCGGGCCGACGATCACGGCCAGCTTGTGGCCGTGGCTGGAGCCGTAGCCCATCTGTTTGCCGACCTGAAGCGGTTCCGGATAGACCTCGCAGCCGATCCCCGCCTTGCGGAGAACGCCCGCGAGCCGGACGGGGACGGTCGACGGCACACCCGGAAAGTTGGCGATCAGGACGGGGGCCGTCGCCGCCGACTTCTTGAGGGCGCCCGCTTCCTCCATCAGGGCCAAGAGCCGGTCGAGACCGATCGAGGCCCCGACGCCGGGGAGTCGACGGGCGGTGAAGAGGCTCGCGAGGTCGTCGTAGCGCCCGCCTGAGGCGACGCTGCCGAACCGCTCCCAGCCGATGACGGTCGTCTCGAAGACGACGCCCGTGTAGTAGTCGAGCCCGCGGGCCAGGCCGAGGTCGATCGCCGTGCGTTCCCTGGGGACGCCGCCGGCTTCGAGCAGGTCGAGCACGGCGCGGAGGTCGGCGATTCCCTGGGCGGCTTTTTCGTTGGCGCCCAGGCGGGCCTCGGCGGCGTCGAGCACCTCGCCGGAGCCGCGGCCGGTTTCGGCGAAGTCGAGGATGCGGGTCGTCTGGTCGGCCGTCAGCCCCGCGCCGCCGACGTCGGCCGGACGCTCCAGCTCGGCGGCGACGCCGTCGCGGCCGATCTTGGCGAGCTTGTCGAGCGACCGCAGCACGAGCCCGGACTTGCCCGCGAGGTCGACCGATTCCAGCATACCGTCGAGGATCTTGCGGTTGTTGAGCGTGATCGTGAACGGCGGGACGTCGGCCGCAGTGAGGGCGGAGTAGATGATCTGGGCCGTCTCGGCGTCGGCCAGGCGGCTGTCGACGCCGATGGTGTCGAAGTCGCACTGGACGAACTCGCGGAACCGCCCCTTGGCGGGACGCTCGCCCCGGAAGACGGAGCCGATGGCGTACCGCTTGAACGGCACGCCGACCTCGTCCATGTGCTTGGCAATGAACCGGGCCAGGGGGACGGTCAGGTCGAACCGCAGGGCGAGTTCCCCGGGCGTCCCCCCCTTGTTGGTGACGTCGAAGATCTGGCGCAGGACCTCGTCCGAGCCAGCCCCCTTGCCCGTGAGGACCTCCATGCGCTCGATATGGGGCGTCTCGATCGGCACGAAGCCGAATGAGGCGAAGGTCTCTCGGAAGGACTTGAGGATCCGCTCGCGGGGGATCATGACGGCGGGAAGCAGGTCTCTCAGCCCGCTGGCCACCCGGGGGTCGATCATCGGCTTCTTAACCCTGTCGCGGCTTCCCGCCTCGACCCATCGGCCGGGACGGACCGCGCTCGTCTCGTGATACGAACAATCGGCGATTTTGCGGACAACCAGCCTAGCAGAACGAGGCCCGCCCCGGCAATCGCGCGGGGAGGGCGCATCGGTTCAGAAGTCGGCGTCGAGGACGATGCGGTAGCGGGCCTTGCCGGCCCTGAGCCGATCGAAGGCCTCGTTGATCTGGCTCATGGGCATGTGCTCGTTCTGGGGGGTTACGCCGTGCCTGGCGGCGAAATCGAGCATCGTCGCCATGTCGACGGGCGAGCCGGTGGGGGAGGATGAGAGGCTCGCCTGCTTGAAGAGGAGTGCGAACACCGGTACCGGGATCGGCTCCGGCACTGCGCCGACGATGTGCATCCGGCCTCTCGGGGCGAGGGTCCCGAGCAGGGCCTCCCAATCCAGACGCGCGTTGACCGTCACGATCAGCAGGTCGATTGAGCCGGATAGCTTTTTGAGGTCCGCCGAGTCGCTGCTGGAGGCGACGTGATTCGCCCCGAAGCTCCGGGCCTCGTCGAATTTGCTCGGGCTCGAGGTGAAGGCCGTCACGTCGCAGCCGTAGGCGTGGGCGAATTTCACAGCCATATGCCCAAGCCCGCCGATCCCCACGACGCCGACTCGGCTGGTGGGGACCGCATGGTCGTGCAAGGGGTTGAACACCGTGATCCCGCCGCAGAGCAGGGGGCCGGCGTCCTGGTATGCCAGGCCCTCCGGCAGGGGGACGGTCCAGGCCCAGTGCGATCGGACGTGAGTCGCGAACCCGCCGCGATGGCCGATGATCGTGGGCACGAGGCTCGCGCAGAGGTGCTGGTCGCCGGAGAGGCACTGCCGGCAGTACATGCAACTGGACGCCGACCAGCCGACGCCGACTCGTTGGCCGACCGTCACCCCTTTGGCGGCGCTCCCGACCGCCGTCACGCGGCCGACGACCTCGTGTCCGAGGATCGCCGGGAATTGCGAGACGCCCCAGTCGTTGTTCAGTACCGAGAGGTCCGAATGGCAGAGCCCGCAATGCTCGACCTGGACCTCCACCTCCTCATCGCCGATCGGTCCAAGGTCGACCGATTCCAGCGTCAACTTCGACTTCGCCGATTGCGCAACCCAGGCTTGATCGCTCATCATTCGTCTCCTCGGACGTTTGGAGTTCCGCGATGTTTCGGGCGAATTGTACGATCGACGGGAAATCGAGCCCCGCAAACCGATGGGCGATCAAGGACGTTCCGTCGAGGTTGGAATGATCTCGGGCCACGGCTTCTTGGAGCCTAAGCGCTCCGACAGGTCTCGCGGCCAGGCCCAGTAGGCCTCGGGCGAGCCCTCGATGCAGACGTCGACGGGGTACATCAGGGCGACGGCCTGGGGCATGTCCAGAATACGGTCGAGGTTGAGGAACGCGGGGCCGTCCTGGACGGTGGCCGGCGGATTTTCGAGCAAGAGTCGCCGAACCTTGGATCCCTGAGGTTTGCCTTCATCGTTATCGAGAATGGCCGCCCAAAGTGCGATGGGGGCCATCTCCCCGGACGCCTTCAGCCGGAGGGGGGAGTTATGCCACCCTGTCAGGAAGATTACGGCGTTCTGGACGTCGTCGACGCGCAGGCCGTCGAGGGTCAGCCCGAGCAAGGCGAGGCGGCGGCGAATTGTGAGATCCTTCGACTTCGGCCAGGCGGTGCGTCCCACGCCGATCGGGGCGAGCAGGCCGATCGACTCGCCGGCATCGATGCGACGTTTCAGCTCCGCGAATCTCGGGTGAGACGAGGGGTCGCCCTTTTCGGCTTCGAAGATTTCGATCAGGCCCTCGTACTTGCTCCACTCCTTCGATCCCATGACGAGAAGCTCAAGGTCTCCGTCATGCGGCCGTCCTCCTGGTTTGTGAAACACCCAGACTCGCGACCGAAGATCAGGGCGGTCCGTCAACCAGACGTCGAATGCCGAGACTCCGACGCCTGCAAGGGTGATGTCGTCTTTCAGAATTCCTTTCCGTGCCTCATTCAAAGCCGCAAACGGGAACGTGACGGTCGTCCCAAATGGTGCCGACGTTCTCGCGAAGACCTGCTCCGCCGCCTGCGATCGCCAACGGGCCTTGATCGCCTTCCAATCGGCGTCGGTTTCCGGGATCGGAGGTTCACCGGACCGGGGGATGAACGATTCGTGTATCGTGTCATTCGCGTTGGCGGGGAGAGGGGCCTTGGGGTCGAGGACTTTTAAAGAGGCGAGAGGCAGCTTGCGGTCCGGCTCCTGGATCTTGTCGAGGCTCTGCGCCGAGCGCCCCTTGAACCAGCGCTCGAACCAGGCGAACTCAGGATGGCGAAGCTCCGGCGTGTCGGCGTGGCCTCCCTTGCCGATCACGATGTCGAGACGTTCACGGGTCCCGTACCAGTCGTAGACCTTCTCCAGTGTGCCGTAGATTCGCCTTACCCCGACCTCGGGGAAGATCGGGTCGACGTCATTGTTCTCGACGAGCAGCGCCTTGGGGGCGACGAGCGCGGCGAGCATCGTGTAATCCCAACGGTATGTGTTTACAAAATACATGCAGTCGCAATGGCCGTCCACGACCCCCTCGGGATAGGCGACTTTCGGGTTGCCGGCGACGACGTGGTCCTGCAGGTCGGTGATGCCGGCGACAGCGACGACCACCTTGAGCCGGTCGTCGACCGCGCCGAGGTACCACGACATCGCCCCGCCGCCTGAACGACCGGTCACGCCGATCCGGTCGGCGTCGACTTCGGGCCGCGAGCAGAGGTAGTCGATCGCCCGGATCCCATTCCAGACCTCGACGCCCGCCGGTGTGTATCCGCGCGACTGCCACCACCACATGTTCAAATGATGCGTCCCGTGGTGAAGCCCCGGGACCTCGCCGAGCTGGAGCGTGTCCAGCACCAGGCAGACGTAACCGTTGGCGGCGTACCAGGCGGCGTGATGCTGGTAATGCGTCTTGTTGCCGAAGATGACGCCGTCCTTCTCCTCCTTACCGTGGCCGCAGACGTAGACGATCGCCGGCAAGGGTTTCTCGACGACCTTTGGCCGGAACAGGTTCGCCGTGACGTAAAGCCCTGGCGAGGACTGGAACACCAGCCGCTCGACGACGAAATCGGGGGCCTCGACGGTGCCCCGGATCTCAGCCTTCAGGTCGGTCCGGGGCGGCATCGGATCCAGCCCAAGCATCTCGCGCATCCGCCGCTGGGCCTCGGGCCGCTTCGCCTTCCAGTCCTCGGCCGATTGCGCGTCGCCCAACGGATGAGCGGCGATGCGATCGACCTCGGCCTTGAAGAACGCCTTCATCCCAGCGGGGATCGGTTCCTCAGCGATTACGGCGAACTCGCAGGAGGCGAGCAACGCTGCGGCGAGCGTCGTCAGGACGGTTCGGCTCGGCATGGATCTGCTCCGGGGTCGTCAGGAAGGCTTTGGAAGGAACGATTCAGCCCAGGCGGCTTCATCGGAGGTGAGCGGTGGTTGGGGAGGGCCGTCATAGACGTAGTATTCATAGCCCGCCTCATCGTAGACGCGGTGCAGGAGAGCCTGCAGATCGAGCGAGGCGTCGGGGCGGGGACGGCGGAGCGGAATCGGGATGACCGGGAGCGGATCGGAGAGTCGCAGCGGCCAGAAGCCGGAATTGAGCCGCTCTTCCGGTCGACTGACGACGATTGAGTACGAGCAAGGCGGTCGAAGGTCGTCGGGCATCGGCTCGCCGCCGCGCAGCAGGTCGATCTCGACGAGGTTCGCCTGCGAGGCGATGACGGCGTCGCGTTTGGCGAGATACTGCACGCGATCCGGTCCACTCTTCCGCTTGTTCGCGGGGCTGAGGAGTTCGACGACCGTCACGACCTCACGTGAATGACGGTCGATGATG
The DNA here is from genome assembly GCF_011065895.1 of Paludisphaera rhizosphaerae. Lineage (NCBI taxonomy): Bacteria > Pseudomonadati > Planctomycetota > Planctomycetia > Isosphaerales > Isosphaeraceae > Paludisphaera > Paludisphaera rhizosphaerae. The sequence continues at coordinate 9,307 of NZ_JAALCR010000046.1, forward strand.
TTGAGATAGACCTCGCGGGTCACGTCGAGAGGATGCACGCGGATACGCGTTGGGGCCTCCAGCACGGCGACGTCGGCTGGGAGTTCGCTCGCCTGGCGAGTCGTCGGAATCACCGTCAGGTCGGGTCTGCCGATCGATCGGCGGGATTCATCCGTCGTTTCCTGGACGAAGATGTGGTCGTCGACCCGGACGATGTAGTCGGGCCGGATCTGAGCGCCGATGATACCCGCGCCCAGGATCAGGAACCGCTCATGGAAGTCGTGCCACGAGACGTCGCGTTCGAGGTAGGGGTTCATCCCCGGGAATGGCGAAGGCATGGGCTTGCTCCGGGGGAATTACCAGATGCTTTTCCACGCGTCGAATGCGGGGTCGACCGGGACGCCGGTCGCCAGGTCGGCGAGGAGGCGGCCGACGAGGATGGAGAACTTGAAGCCGTGGCCGCTGCAGGGGCTGGCGACGAGGACGTCGGGGCGGGCGGGGTGGGCGTCGACGAGGAATCGCTCCTCGGGGGCGACCGTGTACAGGCAGGTCTCGGCGGCGACCACTTCGGCGTTGGCGAGGATCGGCAGGTGCCGGGAGAGGTACCCGCGGATCAGGGCGACGTAATCGTCGTCGATGGTCGCGACGTTCTCATCCGGGTCGGTCGGCGGGCCGCCGTGACGCGCGGCCTTCACGCCCGAGCCGAGGAAGTCGGGCATGCCGTAGAAGGCCTCGTCCGGCGAGGGGCCCATGTGGATGAACGTCGGGAACCGGCCGACCTGGAACGGCCCGGGGTTGGACGGTCGGAAGTAGAGGACCTGCTGACGCGTCGGCTGGAGCGTCGATGCCAGTTCGGGGACGAGCCGTCCGGTCCAGGATCCGGCCGTCAGGATCAATCGCTCGGCCTCGATCGTCTGCGAACCCGTGACGATCGCCGGCCGATCGCCTTCGAGGTCGATGCGACGAACGATCGTCTCGGTAAGGATCTGGGTGCCGGGGCTGCGGCGGGCCAGCTCGATCTCGGCCTCGATCGCCTTCGCGGCCGCGAGCATGCCGGCGTCGGGTTCGAAGACCACTTCGTAATCAGCCGGGAGAGAGAACTCCGGTTGCGCCGTGTTCCAGGCGTCGCCGGTCATCATACGGTGCGGCACATCGAGGTCGGCGAGGTTGGCCGCGACCTTGTCGACGTACCCGACGCCCGGTGGGCTGAAGGAAACGCCCCCAGTCCGGATGAAGAACGAGCGGCCGGCCTCCGCCTCAAGTTCTCGCCAGGCGCGGAACGCGCGGGGCATGAGCCCAGCGTAAACCGGATCGGCGTACGAATGGCGGATGATCCTGGCCGCGCCGTGCGAACTCCCCCGCGCATGGCCCAGCCCGAACTGCTCGATCAGCAGGACGGGCTCTCCGCGGCGGGCCAGGTGATAGGCGGTCGCCGCTCCCACGGCCCCAGCGCCCACCACCACGTTTTTCGCGACGAGATGCTCCATGACGGCCGGACTCGCGAGGGTGTTCGGCGGGCGGTTCGATGAACCGACAGCCTACGCCCTCGCGACGGCCGATTCAATCGCCCTCAGGTCCTCAGCCCCGGCCGCGAAGCCCGGACCGGCGTGGCCGAGGCGATCATCGGCCGCGGCGGTCGATTGGCGAACGTGGCCGAAGCGACCGCGCTCCGGACCAAAGGCCGAGCCGACGCCGGCGACGACGAAGGCGCGGGGCTCGCCGAAGCCGTCACGTCGGAGGTCGTCGCAACCATCGGAGCGGTGGCGAGCGGGGCCGCGGCGATCGAGGAGGTGGTCGAGGAGGTCGTCGGCGTTCCGTAAATCTGGACGTCGTAGAGCGAGTAGTTCTTGGTCGCGTTTTCCTTCGTGCAGTAGATCCGCACGTAACGGCCCGCCCCCAAAAGCCCTCCCTGGACGTCGACGCCCGCCTGGGCGTTGCCGGTCACGGAGCGGATCGTGGTCCAGTTCGTCCCGTCGTCGCTGACCTGGATCTGGTAGTCGACCGCGTACGCGGCCTCCCAGTTCAGGACCATGGTGTTCAAGTTGTACTTCGCGCCGAGGTCGAAGGCGATCCAGCCGGTCTGGCTGGACTGCATCCACTGGCCGCTGGACCATCGCGTCGCCAGGCTGGGGTCGATCGCCATCGAGGGGGCGTAAAAGTTGCTCTCGTTGGTGGACGAGGTGGCGACCGCGCCGGTGGTCAGGTTGGAGAGCGTCTGGCCGTAGACGTTGAAATCGTAAAGAGAATAGTTGTTGTTGATCGGTCCCGTGGCGGTGCAGAGAATTCGGACGTATCGGCCGATTCCGTTCAGGTTCGAGAAGAAGGACGGCGCCGACGAATTGTTCCCCGTCACCGAGGCAAGCGTGGTCCAGGTCTTGCCGTCGACGCTCGACTGGATCTGATAGTTCGCCGCGTAGGCGGCCTCCCAGTTCAGCCGGACGTCGTTGATCGCCGAGACCGCGCCGAGGTCGACCGACAGCCAGGCGGTCGAGCCGCTCTGCATCCACTGACCGCTGGACCATCGCGTCGAGGCGTCGTTGTCGAACGCGCCCGAGGGGTTGAGGGACGACGACTCCGACGACGATGCCGTGGCCGTCTTCCCCTGCGCCAGGTCGGTCTCGCGCGAGCCGAAGACCTGGAAATCGTAGAGCGAGTAGTTGTTGGAGCCGGCGCTCGTCTTTGTGGCGTAGACCCGGATGAAGCGGCCGTCGCCCGACAGGTTGGAGAGGTCCACGACTCCGGCCGATTGGTTGCCGGAGACGGTTTTGATCGTGGTCCAGTTGGTCCCGTCGTCGCTCGTCTGGATCTGGTAGTCGACGGCGTAGGCGGTCTCCCAGTTGAGGCGGACGCCCGTGACGTGGAAGAAGTCCTGGAGGTCGACGGAATACCACCCGGTGGACGTCGACTGCATCCACTGCCCGCTCGACCAGCGTGAGGCCGAGGAGTAGTCGACGGCCAGCGCCGGGTTGTACGACCACGATTCGATCGAGGAGGACGTCGTCGGCTTGAGGGCTGCGAGGTTCGAGTTCGGCGTGATCTCGATCGCGTTGACGGAGGCGTTCCCCTTCAGGGCCTTGAAGGCGATCGTGATCGTCCCGGAGGAGTCCGCCTGGACGACCAGGTCGCGGCCGACCGCTCGGTTCTGGCCGCCGGCGACGGCGAAGACGTCGAGGGCCGAGATCTGCGTGACGCCGTTGACCAGCACGTCGAAGAGCCGTTGGTTCGCCGCGACGACCTGAGTCTCCGAGAAATCCAGGCGGACGTGGTAGGACGAGCCGGGGGTGAGGTTCGTGACCTTGTAGGAGAAGGCCGAACCCTGGCGGGAAGTCTGGAAGACGCTCGACGGCGGGGGCGACTCCAGGCTGCTGACGTTGACGACCGACGTGGTGGTGACGGCCGTTCCCCCCTGATAGTAGGAGTCGGTCGAGCCGCCCGCGTCGACGACGAACCCGCCGGACGCGGCGGCGATCGTCTTCTGGGCCCTGGCCACCGCCGCCGCCGGATTCAGTACGCCCCCCGTGACCGACCACGTTCCGACGCTCTGCGACTTGAGCGTCACGGTGGAATCCAGGACGTCGATCACCTGGCTCGGCGTCGTCCCCGACGGCATCAGCGAGTCGATCACGCCGGCGACCCCGGCCGCATAGGCGGAGGAGTACGATGTGAAGCCTTCGGGACCGGCGTACGCCCCCAGATCGACGTGGACGGGCCCCCAGTTGGAGACGGAAGTCAGGTTCCCGCTGGAATCGACGGCCGCCGCGACCAGAACGTTGGTGGGGGTCGGCCGAGTGGTCGAGTAGACCGGGTCGTCGGCGTAGGGGGGGAAGAGGACCGAACCGTCGATGTTCTTGGCCGAATTCCCCGGCGCGGTGACGACCACAGCACCCTTCGTTTCGGCGTAACCGATCGCGTCGACGAGCGTCTTGCCGTTGTACGGGCTGGAGGCGTCCGTCAACGACGGGTTGTACGTCAGGTTGACGCTCAGGTTGATGACCGATGCGCCGTGGTCGGCGGCCCAGTAGACGCCTCGGATCAGGGCGTTGGCGTCGATGTTCAACCCGGACGACGTATCCCGGATCGGCATGATCTTGACGTCGGGCGTCTTCCCCAGCGCTGCCGCGGCCGCTGCGATCCCCTGGACCGTCATATTCGCCACGACCGACCCATGCCCGTGCGTCAGGCTTGTGTCGAGGATCGCCGAAGCCCCGGACGCGGCGTAAGTGGTCTTGTTGTAGGCGTCATAGGCCGACGTCAGGTCCAGGTACGGGACGACCGTCGTATCCGTCAGGTCGACGCCTGAGTCGACGATGGCGATCAGGGTCGTCAGCAACTCGCGGGTTTCCAGTGCGAGTGGCCCGTGCAGGCGTGCGGAGCCGCGACGTTGAGACATGGTAGGTCGGCCTCGTGCTCGGGGTGGTGTTTCCGTTCGAAGTGCCGAGGACTCGCACGTCTCCTTGCACCGAGAGGTCTCCTACGGGGAATATAGCAGCCGATTCCTCGATTGTCGGAATTGCCGCAAGTCTCATGAGGAGGTCGGACGCACAACGAAAAAAGTCGCGACGACCGGCCGATCCGGAGAGTCGCGCTGAGGAGTCGGGAGGAATCCGAAGGGAGGCCCGGCGCTCAATTGACAGCGAGTGATTGCATTCCTAGAGTGAAGGTGCGACCCTCCCGATTCGTCGCCCCCCGTTCCAACGAGACCGAGCGTCCCGGGATCGCCGCCCATCCCTCCGCCATCGCCGCGAGGGCGAGGCGGGCGACGCGCTGCGCCCCCCCGGGGCGGACCTTCGAGTCTCCAAATCTCCCGCGAGACGCCCTTCGATGAGAGGCATCGAGTTTTACGACCGGCTCCTCGACATCCCCGGGCCGGGGGTCATTGCTCAGCTCTTTTACGCGGGCGTCTTTCTGGTCGTCGCGGCGGTCGTGTTGCTGTCGCTGGACCGCGTCCGCTACTTCGCCCGCGCGCTGGGGATCGTGGGAGTTCTCTGCTTCCTACTCGCGCTTGGACTGATCCACGAACAGAAGGTCGTGGAGAAGCGAGACGAGCACGTTACGGTCACGCACTGGCGGTATTCGTCTTCGGCGCGGTTCCAGGTGCGGGTGGCCCTGCTGGGACTGCCGGCCGCGGCGGCCTTTCTGATGGCCCAGGGATACTGGAGCACGCAACGCCGGCAGCGGTCGAAGGTGCCCTCGCTCCTCAAGGACGGGCGCGTTCGACTCTTCAAGGGAGACCTTGACGGCGCTCAGGCGGATTTCGATGCGGCGCTGAAGATCTCCCCCTATCTGGGCGACGCCTACTTCCAGCGCGCGGCGGTATACGAGGCCCAGGGGCGTTTCGACGACGCCGTCGCCGATCTCGACCAGGCTCTGCGCTGCGATCCCCAGATCGCCGCCGGCTATCTCGCTCGCGGTCGCCTGTTGACCCGGAGGGGAGACCTGCAGGCTGCGGAGCTCGACCTGGACCGCTACCTGGCCATGCGCCCCAGCGACGTCGAGGGCTATCTTCATCGCGGGCTTTGCCGCGTCCGCGAGGGGCGCGACGTCGATGCGGTAGCCGACCTTCAGCGCGTCCTGAAGATGACCAATCATTCCGACTACGCCGATCCGGCCCATGCGGCGCTCAAGACGCTGTACGACCGCGTCCCCTCCGCTGAGGAGACCGAGGCCCTCTCGCCTCCCGACGCTCTCGGAAAGTCGGTGCTCGATGCGCTTCCCCGCTATGACGAGCACGCCGGCCCGCCACAGATCGAGGCTCAGGAGGGAGTCGCCAGCAACCTGCCGATCGCTAGCCCCAGCGCCGCGGAGCCGAGCCCGAACAAGACGCTTCCGCCCAGGTAGATTGCTCCCAGGAACGGACGATCTCGCTCAATGAGGCCCATGGCCTCCAGGGTGTACGACGAGAACGTCGTATACCCCCCGAGAAATCCCACAACCACGAACAGCCTTGCGGAGTCGTTCCCGGGGAACCTGTGAACCAGGACGGCCGACGACAGCCCGATCAGGAACGAGCCCGTGACGTTGATGGCGAACGTCGCCCAGGGGAACTCCAGCGGGGCCCACCGAGCCATCCAGACCGCTTGCCAGTATCGTGCGTTGACCCCCAACGCGCCGCCGATCGAGAGGACGACGATCTTGATCCAGGCATTCGTCATGAGGGCGGGATGATTCCCTTCTTGATGATGATGTTGCCGTAAAGGGCGCCCTCGCCGGTGGCCACCACGCCGAAGGTGGTCTTGGCCCGCTCGTAGAAGGCGAATCGCTCGATCTGCTCCATGGCGATGTGCCGCCCTTCGGCGCCGTCGAGGATCCGCTGGTACTCGGCCCAGATCGGGGCCGGGTCGCCCGGCTTGTCGATCCGCCTCATCACGGCGGCCGGATGATCGACGAACGAGTCCAACGGGAAGAGTTGCAAGATCGCTTCCAGGATCACGGGGACGCTGTGGCCGTCGGCCCGGACTAGCCGCTTCGCGCAGGTGACGGCTGGGAAGTTGGCGTCGGCGATCACCAGTTCGTCGCCGTGGCCCATCTGGGCGATCATGAGCAGCAGTTCGGGAGACAGGATCGGCGGGATTCGCTTGAGCATGGTCGACGCCCTGGCGGGGACGGGGGAGGTTCCACTTCGACGGCGTCCAACATAACGCCGTCAGCGGGGCGACGCCACGAGGCTCCTCCCCGGGTTGGGTCGTTCCCGGCCCCAGCCGGCTCGCTAGTCCTTGATCGGATCTCCGACGGAAGCTCGCCAGGCGTCGAGCTTCGCCTGGAGGACGGCCTTCTCAGCCTGAGCGGCGGGGGCGTCATACAGGTTGCGCGTTTCGCCGGGGTCGTTGGCGAGGTCGTACAACTCGTCCATGAAGTTCGTCTTGAGATGGCGGACGAGCTTCCACTTCGGCGTCCGCACCATGCGCATGTACGCCAGGGCGCCGTTGTGGAGGTCGTACGCTCCGTAGACGTCCTGGTCCCAGTCGCTTGGGGTCTCGCCGCGGAGCAGGGGGGAGAAGTCTCGCCCGCGCTGGGAGCCGGCGGCGACCGGAACTCCGAGCATGCCGCAGACGGTCGCCATCGTATCGATGTTGCGAACCGTCTCGTCGATGACCGTGTTCGGACGCGCGACGCCCGGCCAGCGGATCAGCAGCGGGATCCGGAGCGACGTATCCCACATGTTGGGCCGCGTAGGCCCCTCGACGCCGCCAGCGATCCAGCGGCCGTTCCCCTTGTGCTGGATGACGTGCTGGCCAATGTTGTAGCCGTGGTCGCTGGTGAACATCACGATGGTGCGGTCGGCCAGCTTCAGGGAGTCCAACTCGTCCAGGATCCGGCCGAGGTTCCGGTCCACCGCCCGAATCGCCGAGTAGTACCGGCGAGTGGCGGTCTTCACCTTGTTGCGATCGAGGAGCGGAGAATCCGGGATTTTCGGGTCCAGGTCCTTGTAGACGGCCTCGTCCTCGGGGGGCATCGGGGCGTAAGGGACGTGAGGCTCCCGGTAGTGGACGCTGATTGCGAACGGGCCGTCCTTGTTTTCACGCATCCAGCGCAGGACCTCGTCGGTCATGACGTCGACGCTGAAGAGGCCGTCGAAGGTCTTCTGCTTCCCCTCAACCTCAAAGGTCGGGCTCTTGGGCGACCACCCGCCGCCGAGGTGACCGAAGAAGTGGTCGAACCCGCGTCGGGTGGGGTGCTGGTCGGGATTCACGCCAAGGTGCCATTTGCCGACCAGGGCGGTCTCGTACCCGGCTTTCTGCAGCAGCCCCGGCCAGGTTTCGACGCCGACCGGCAGACCGACGGCCGCCTCCACTGGCGCGATCCAGTCCGTGATGCCGACCTCGATCCCGTGACGCCCTGTCATGAAACTCGCCCGACTCGGCGAGCAGACGGGCGTCACGCTGAAAGCGTTGGCGAACCTCGCCCCCTCCTTCGCCAGGCGATCCATGTTGGGCGTCTTCGCTTCGGGATTGCCGTAGCACCCGACCGTCCACGCGGCCTGATCGTCGGTGACGACCGCGATGATGTTCGTCCGAGGCCCCTCGGCGGCGACGACCGCACCCGAGGTCGCGATCATGGCGAGGAATGCGAAGATCCGTTTCATGGAAGGATGCTCCGAGGGAAGGAGACGTGGGCGAGGCTCGATCGCCGCTGACTCGCAGCATTGTGAAGAAACGGGTCCGCTCCATCAAGGAGGCCCCGTCCCATGGAGCGCGAGGCCAGGATTACCTGATCGCGCATCGTGCTGCGAACCTGCGAGACGCTGTGGTGTCACTCAAGTGGCTCGCCGTCGAGCATGATTGCAGACGACGCGAGCCTCCGGTATAGTTTCGCTCGGCGGCTCTGAAGGTCCTTCCTTCTATGTTTTTCAAACCCTAGGGCCTTCGCTTTCCGCTTATTCTTGAGCGTCCCGCCGGGGTCCGGTCGGGACGTTCGCGTTTGTGGGGCAAAAGCGTGAACGCCCTTTACCTTCGTCGACGCCTGAAGGTGATGCTCCCCCAGGGAGACGGAACGACGCCGGTCAATGTCGTCGCCACTCTCCAGAAGAACCTCGAATCGCTGGGGTTTCTTCTCGACGAGGACGTTGTCGAGGAGCTGAAACGCCTGAGCCCGATTCAGCTGGACTCCTTCTACCAGCGGTTGGTGAAGGACCTCCGCGCGATGGTCGGCGCGCACCGGACGTTCAGTCCTATGTACCCGAACTTCCCTGCCCAGGTCATGGACATGACCGAGGCGGAACTCTATCTGAACGCCTTCCGCCACTACTGGACGCACAGGCTTCCGGAGACCGAACCCAAGGCTCGCGACCCGCTCGAAGACTCGCCAAATTTACGGATCATTCGGCTCGGTACGCGCGAGGATTTCGAGAACGTCTTTACGCTCCTCGCTCGGTCGAAGTCGCCGTTCTCGCCGCAGGATCAAGAGGACGTGAAATGGTTCATCGCGCAGTATCGCGATGGAATCAAGCGGCTCATGCCGGAGCATATCCCGTGCAAGGAGAACCTGGGGGTCCTTGGTGCCGAATTGATCCGCAATACGTCTGACGCTGAGGCCGTGCTGGGACCGCACATCAAGACCGCTACGGACGTGCTCCGCCTCGCCGCGGCGATGAGCGGCGGCGACGTGTCTCTGGCTCAAGCGTGCAGATTCGGCAAGTTCCGCCGCGCCGAGCGGACCCTGCTATTAGGCTGGATCGAGCGGGCAACTAGCCGCACTGAGGACATGCTCCGGTGGAAGCAACGCTGGATCCGGCTGGGCGAGCGTCTCCACCCGGGCGAGTATGCAGGCCGATTCCCAGAGACGGCGGCGGCCTTCGATGTACTCCGGAACGGCCGGCCGTTTGAGACGTTCAACTCGCGCGTCGAGAGGAGCTTGCTTCGCAAGGACGTCGATAGCGTGCTGGATTTGCTCGATGACCGTCCGGGCGAGTTGGCCCGGCGGCTGGATCATCTCACGCGGCTGGGGGACGATCGCGACGCGATCGTCGCCCGGTTCGCAAGCCGGGCCGACAGGGTATCGACTCCCGTTCTCCTCCAGGTGCTCACGTACTTTCGGCGTCGAGGCGAACCGGCCGACCTTCGGACGTTCTTCCCCAAGGGGAATATCGCCAAGGTCTACGCGATCCACGAGGCGCTTCCGGCCCTACCGGCGGGAGTGGATGAGGAACTGTCAACGATCTGCGAACAAGCACTCCTTGACCGTTTCTCGAAGCTCCCGCCGCTCGGAGCCTGCTACCTCGACGACATGTTGAGGAATTATCTGGTCCCCTTCTCCCAGCGGTCGGCGTCGAAGACCCTCCGAACCCTCGTGCGCGGCAGTCGCCTCCCGCTGCCCGAGTGCACGACGATGCGATTCTTCGTCTGGTGGAAGAACGGGCGCGGTCGGGTAGATATCGACCTCTCCGCGGCGATGTACGACGCGGACTTTGGTTATATTAGCACGCTGGCCTACTACAACCTGAAGGACTACGGGGCGCACCACAGCGGCGACATCGTCGATGCGCCGCAGGGCGCGGCCGAGTTCATCGACGTCGACATTCCGAGGTGCCTTGAGCGCAAGGTCCGATACGTCGTCATGTCCTTGAACAGTTTCACTCGGCAGCCGTACTGCGACTTGCCGGAATGCTTCGCCGGATGGATGGCTCGCGAGCAGCCGAACTCGGGGGAAATCTTCGAGCCGAAGACCGTGATCGATAAGGTGGACCTCGCCGCAGACACCCATATGTGCCTCCCGGCCATCTTTGATCTCGTCGGACGTGAGATCGTCTGGGCGGACATCGCCTTCGCCAGCCGTCCGCAGTTTGCTAACAACGTCCATAACAATCTGAGCGGCGTTTCTTTGATGCTCCGGGCGTTGACGCACCTTCGAAAGACTGACCTCTATTCGCTCTTCGACCTGCACGTAAAGGCGCGAGGGACGAGGGTCTCGGTAGCCGAAGGCGCCGATACCGTCTTTTCCGTCGATCGAGGGATCACGCCCTTCGACCTGGACCGAATCGCCGCTGAGTTCATGTGAGCGACGTCGGCTTGTCCTGATTTCGCAGCCCTCTACTTCCCGATGCAGAATCGACGCCCTCGGTGCGTTGAGTGCGCAAGATGCACGAATTTTCGGGCATTGTGGGTGCTCGAGGCGAGCCCCGGGTGTCTGGAATGCACGCTCTGCGTCGGGTTCTGTTCCGGAGGTGTTCCGCAACGGGATCACCATCGAGGGCTATGCCACCCTCACTCATTCAGGTTGCCCTCGGACTCAACGTCTGCCACTGCCGGATCGCCAGTTCGCTCGCCTTCCTCACAACATCGGACAAATCGCACTGATAGAGCCAAGAGCAGCTAAATCCATTCAGTTCCACCAACCACAATCTCCCTTTCGATTCGCATATGTCCATCATAAATATCGGATCGGGTCGCCAGGACACGTCGGCCAGTATGGCCGCCGCGAAGTCAAGCACCTCGACGGGACAGCCGGCCGCAATAGACTTTGTTCCGTCCTCGGAGTACTGGCTAGCCGCGATGACCTTGTCCTCGGCGACGATCAGACGCCATTCACGACCTATCTCCTTTGGAGCGGCGATCACGACCTGGGTCGCCGGATCGTAGCGAGTCGGAGACAAGGCCGCGGCGAATGACTCGCTATGTACGCAGCGTCCGACGAAATGCTTTTGACAGCCCGCTGGGCGGGCGAAAACCTCATCGTCGACCCCGAAAACTGTGAACACCCAATCGCTCTGCCGGATAGCTTCGACACCGGGCATGATTGCGTAATGTTGATTCAGCAGGTACTTCCCGTAGTAGGCGAAGTAGGTTGAACAATCGAGTTTCTCGGCGTCGCACCAGGCGCCCGGGGCCCACTCGTGGTGAAGTTGGATCTGGCGAGCGAAGGGGAAGGTCCCGTACCCGATCACGCACCGGTCGGGCGGGACGGGTTGGCCGTCGATGGCTAGGCTGGCTCCAGCTTTGAGCGAGCCGTGAGGGACGATGCTCCCGATCATCCCCTGCCGCCGGATCTCCGACAAGAGGAGGTCCGCTTCGTCGCGATAGACGCCAGCCTCGATCAGCCACGTCGGATTCATTGGTGACTCACGAACTACAACGCCGGGTAGTCTTACGCGTCTGACCCTCGCACTGCGGAAATCAATCCTACCGAATCACCATCATTACATGCATCAAGGATATAGTGTAATTCGCCAATCGAAGGCGGATTGACGGTCTCCGAGGTTGAGTCCTTGATTCGGTCTTCGCGATCGCTCTCGGGTCAGTTTGTTCGAGTTGAACCGTTCTGGACCTGAACTCGTGCAGATTCCGAAGCTCAACCTATCTCACGACCGCTTCCGACAGAATGTCGTTCCTGACTCTATCTAGGGTTCTGTGCCGAATTCTGTACCGGTCAGACGCCAAGGATCCAGTTCAGACCAAGGGAAGATATCGCAAACAACTTTTTCCCAATGGTTTGCGACATGTGGCGCGAAATATTCTCGCCATCTTCTCCCGATTCGACATCGACTCATTTTCCTATGCAGAACCGGGCGAAGATCCGGTCCAGGACGTCATCGGCCACGATGACGCCCGTGACTTCGCCGAGGTCATCGAGGGCGGCTCTCAGTTCGAAGGCGATCAATTCGTCGCCGCCGCCGGCGAGCATCACGGCGGCGGCCTCGCGGATGGAGGCCGAGGCTCGCGTCAGGGCGTCTCGGCAGCGGGCGGAAGTGCCCGTCGTTGAGGACTCGCTCTCGCGACGGCGGATCGCATTGGCGATCGTGTGTTTCAGTCGTTCGAGTCCCACGCCGGTCCGTGCGCTGGTGGCAAGCCAGGGCGTTGGGTCGTCGCCTGGAGGGGGGGCGAGGTCGGACTTGGTCCAGATGGGGATGACGCGGTCGTCGTCGGGAGTCTGGGAAGTCCGGGCGTCGGACGAGGAGCAGGCGAGGATCACGTCGGCGCGGTCGGATGCAGCCGACCGGCGGTCCTGGGCTTCGGCGGCGATCGCGTCGGCGGCGGATTCCATCCCCGCAGTGTCGACCAGCTCGACGACGAGTCCGTCGCAGGGGCAGGGGGCCGACAGGGTGTCGCGGGTGGCGCCGGCGACGGGCGAGACGATCGCGTGATCGTCCCCCAACAGCCCGTTGAACAGACGGCTCTTGCCGGCGTTGGGGAGGCCGACCAGGACCACGAGCGGGGCGTCGCCGGAACGGTCGCGACGGCCCAGGCGGGCGGTCAATGCGTCGAGGGCGACCGCCTCGCGGTCCAGTTCTTCCGCCAGCGCCGCGCGGCCGATGGGATCGACGTCGGCCTCGTCGACGAAATCGAGGTCAGCCTCCAGGTGGGCGAGGAGGTCGAGCAGCCGGTCGCGCAGGGCCTCGATCGGGCCCGCCAGTCCGCCAGCGAGCTGCTCCAACGCTGCGTCGAGGCGGCGGGCGTCGCGGGCGTCGATCACGCCCAGGACGGCCTCGGCGCGAGTCAGGTCAATTCGGCCGGAGAGGAAGGCTCGGAGGGTGAACTCGCCCGCCCGCGCTGGTCTGGCACCCTGGGACAGAACGTGCGCCAGCAGGCGGTCGAGCAGAGGAGGCGAGCCGAGCGTATGGATCTCCGCCAACTCCTGCCCGGTGTAGGTCCGAGGAGCCGGCCAGAGCGCGAGGCTCGCGGGGAGGAGCGGACGGAGGCCGGCGAGTTGGTACGAGCCGGCGATGACGGTGGGACGCCTCGGCGACGGTTCCGAGATGGCATACGCGTCCGAAACGACGGCCTTCCCCCCTGGAGGGGGAAGGTGGCCCGAAGGGCCGGATGAGGGGGACGACCGCTGTCGGACGTCTATCCCCCGACTCGTTACAAATCCCGAGGCGATCTCCCCCTCATCCGACCCCTGCGGGGTCTGCCTTCCCCCTCCAGGGGGGAAGGCGTCAGATTTGGGTTCGAAGTTCGCGAGGGCGACGCGCCACGCGCCGGGACCGGATAAACGAACGATGCCGCGAAGGCCCCCGCCGGGTGCGGAGGCCTTCGCGGCGATCAGATCCTCGGTGTCGAAGGCCGACGACATGGCCGGGCCGCGATCACTTCCGCCCGGGGCGGGCGGGGGGCTTGCGGCGGTCGCGGTCCTTCTCGACCTCCTTCTCTTTCTCCTTGCTCCGACCGTCCCGGGTCGCCCGGTCGTCGATCATCTTGCGGTAGGTCGGATCCTTCTTGGCCTCTTCGAGGACGCGATTCCAGAGCTGGGCGATGCCGCCGGTGGGCTTGGGGGGAGCTTCCGGCGAGCCCTTGGGGCCGCGGCCGGGGCCGTCCTCGCCCTTCGCGGGGCCTTCCGTCCCTTCGGCCGGATGCTCGTGGATGATCTTGGGGAGCAACAGCCGCTCGCCGATCGTCCAGAGGCTGCTCGTGATGAAGTAGATGCCCAGGCCCGAGGGGACCTTGTAGAACATCACGGCCATCACGATCATCATGTACTTCATCGTCTTCTGCTGCATTTCCGCCTCGGGCGTGGTGGCCGGCGGGGCGAAGAGCTGCGTCTGGAAGAGCATCAGACCGACGACCAGGATCGGCAGCAGGTTGAACCAGTGGCCGAGGAACGGCAGGTCGAACGGCATGCGGAAGAGCATGTCGGGCGCGGCGAGGTCGTTGATCCAGAGGAACGGCGCCTGACGGAGCCCGACCGTCGTATTCAGGGCCTGCCAGAGGCCGACGAAGATCGGCAACTGGATCAGGGCCGGCAGGCAGCCGGCGACCGGGTTGGCGTTGTGCTTCTTGTACAGGGCGAAGGTCTCGCGAGTGAGCTTCTCCTTGTCGTCCTTGTACTTCTCCTGGATCGCCTTGAGGTGGGGCTGAAGCTCCTGCATCTTCTGAGCCATCAGCGCCTGCTTGCGGCCCAGGGGGAACATCAGCATCTTGACGATCAGCGTCAGCAGGATGATGGCGACGCCGTAGTTGCCGCGAACCCCGCCGAAGAGCGCCGAGACCTTCTCAGTCAGGGAGTACGTGAACGAGAGCATCGGCGTGATGAACAGCTTGGCGATCGTCGGGGCGAGGGGGATGATCCCCTTGCGGTAGACGGCCAGTTCCTCGGCGCCGTAGGGAGCCAGGGCCTCGGGCGTTTTGGCGCCGGCGAAGACCTTGAAGGCGAACGTCTTGGGCGTGTTCGGGCCGACCTTCACCGGTCGGGAGCTGATCCGCACGCCGACGTCCGACTTCTGGAGATCCTGGGGGTGGGCGTGAAGGAGGACGCCCTGAGTCTCGCGGTCCATCCGGTCGTCGGCGCTCTTCGAGGCCAGAACTGGGGCGACGAGAATCGCGAAGTACTGGTTCTCGATGCCCGCATAACGCAGCGGGTTGACGGTCGACTCGAAGGCCTTGCCGGTGGCGATCTTGTAAGCCGTCTCGGTCTCCAGCGCGGTCGAGCCGCCGGAGGCGGCGGTGCCGAAGAAAACCTCGCGGAACGTTGAGGTGTACCACTCGCCTTCGATCGGGATCCCGTAGGGGCCCAGCAGATTGAAGGTGAAGGAACGCTCCTGGTCGTCAGGACTCTCGAACTTCAGGTCGAGTTCCAGGCCGTCGGCGCCCTGCCAGAGCCGGAACGTCTTGGTGACGATCACACCGTTGGCGGCCCTGGTGCGGAAGACGACTTCCTGGCCCTGGGCGGACGGGACTTCCCCGTTCGCCTCGCGGCTGATCGGACGCACGGCGCGGCCCTGATCGTCGCGGACGACGTCCCAGAGTTCGGCGTCGAGGAGATCCTCGCTCGGCGGCGCATCAGGGGTCGCGGCGGCAAGCTGGGCTCGATCCGCGGGACGCAAAGGCGAGCTGCGGCCGGCGACTTCGGACGGGCTGAGCGTCAGTGCCAGCGAGGGGGGCCAGGCGGCGGAGAAGAGCGGCTTGGATCGATCCCGGCCGATGAGCTGCATCGGCAGGTGGGGGTTCTTCCGCCCCTCGAAGTCGGCGTCGTAGCGCGACGAGAAGACGGACTCCACGCCCGCCCCCTTCTGGTCAAGCTGGACGGCCAGACGATAGCCGCCGGGCGTCTTGTCCTCGGCCGAGCCCATCGCCAGTTCGGTCGGCGGGACGAGATCGGCCTTCGGCTTGGGTGCCTCTTTGACGGCGGCGGATTCCGTGGACGGAGCGTCGCCGGGCTTTTTCTCGGCGTCGGCGGGCTCCGCCTTCTTGGCTTCATCCGCCTTGGCGACCGCGACGGGAGGCTTCTTGGCGGCGTTGCGGGGCGCCAGGCCGAGCTTTTCGAGGAGATAGGGGAACCCCACCATCCACAAGAAAATCAACATCACGAAGAGGACGAGACGCTTCTCATTGCTCATGAACCAGGATTCCCGGAGCCGTGTGGCGGAGGCGAGGGATGCAGCGGCCGACCAGTTCCGGGTCTTCGGAACGAGTTTGGCAGATCCTAAAAGTATAAGGACGCCGTCGAGCACCCTTCTCGATTGTCGCGAGGGGTCGACGAAATCGCAAGACGCCCTGCGCGTCCGCGTGAGGGCGTCCCGAGATCAGGGGTGGTGGGAAGGCGGCTTAGCGGCCCTGGCGGAGGCGATCGCCGAGGAAGGGTTCCAGATCCGAGATCGAGTGGATCTTCTGGATGGTCTTCTCGAAGTCGTACGGGACGCGCCGATAGGCGATGTGAGCAGGACGGGAGCCTTCGCCCTCGTCGAGAATCACATAGCAGGCTCGCGGGTCGCCGTCGCGAGGCTGGCCGACGGAGCCCACGTTGATGAGCAGCTTGCCCTCGCCCAGAGTGTATTCGTGGTCGATCTCGTCGGGGGCGAAGAACTGATAGCCCTCGGTGAAGATCCCCGGAACGTGCGTGTGGCCCTGGAAGCAGTAACGCTCCACCAGTTGGAACAATCGTTCCATCTTGCGATGGTTGTAGATGTCCTCGGGGAAGATGTACTCGCTCAGGGGGTTCCGGGGCGAACCGTGGACGAAGAGGAACGGGGGAGCCTTGTGGGTGCGGGGCAGTTCCCCGAGAAATTCCCAGCGGCGCTCGTTGCCGGCGCGGTCGGTCGAGCTTTCCAATTGCGACCGCGTCCAGAAGATCGCGCGCTCGGCGCCGACGTTGAAGCCGTCGGGATCGAACATCGCCCCCTGGTCGTGATTACCTAGCAGAGTGACCTTGCAGTTATCGATAACGAGATCGATGCACTCGCGCGGGTTAGGGCCGTAGCCGATCACATCCCCCAGGCAGAAGATCTCGTCGACCCCCTGGCTCTCGATGTCGCGCAGGACGGTCTCCAGCGCTTCGAGGTTTCCATGAATATCGCTGATTAACGCACGACGCACCGAGGGGAATCCTCCGACGAGGGGAGGGGAGCGGTCACCGGAGAAACGCTGCGACGGGAATCGGAGCGACCCAGCAATCCGTCGCGAGGACGCGAACACCCTCCAGAGTATCTTACTTTATGCCCATGGCGAGGGGGAATTTTCGCCCCCGCGGCGGCTTTCTTCACGGTAGGAAATTTACGTTCTTCACAATTTTAAGAATAGGGCGAGAGACGACGACGGGTCAAGGTTCATCAATTAATGGAGGATGGAAGATTGCTTGCGTGTCTCTTTTCCGCATCGTCCGCCGAGAAGGCGTGGGTGACGGGCGGCGCGTGTCGGCGATAGAATCGGGACGAGATTCGATGCGACCTTCCCTCCCCAGGCGAGTTTTTCAGTGGCCCCTCACCCGTTCGTGCTGGCTCTCGACACCTCCGGCGACCGCTCGGCGATCGGCCTGCGAGCCGCCGATGGAGCCCTTTTCGAGGCCGAGACGGACGCCTCGCGCAAGCACGGCCGGGATTTGCTCCCCTCTCTTCGTAATCTGCTCCGATCGGCCGGCGTAAGACCGGCGCAGATTGGTTTGATCGGCGTCGGATTGGGGCCTGGATCGTATACAGGTCTGCGAATCGGGCTCACCGCGGCGCGGACGCTCGCGTATGCGGCGGGGGCTCGGTTGGTCGGTTTCGACAGCCTGGAGGCCGTCGCCCGCAACGCCCCCGAGGACGAGACGCACGTGATCGTGGTCGGCGACGCCCAGCGCGGCGAAGTTTATGCGGCCGAGTTCGTCCGGGAGGCCCCCGGCGCTCCGCTCGTCGCCTGCGGGCCGAGCCGGATCGAGCCGCTTGCGGCCTGGTCGGAGCGCGTTGAACCGGGGGCTTTCGTGATCGGCTCCGGCCTGCGGTCGCCGACCATCCGATCGGCGCTCGCGGGACGCTCTCTCATCGAGCCCGACGATTCGATCCATCGTCCGTCCGGCCGGCGGATGATTGAACTGGTGGATCGAGTCGCTGAGTTTGGGGCTCAGATCGAGCCCGACGACCTGGATCCCAACTACCTTCGCCGGAGCGCGGCCGAGGATCAATGGGACGCCCGCGCTCTGGGGCGATGATGCGCCGCGTTGTGATCGGCGGCCGGTCGGGGTAGCATGAGCGAGTCTTGACCGCCCTCGACCTCTCGGAGGATCCTGGATTGTCCGCTTCTCCAATCGCCGCCCGCTCGTTCCGCTCCCCTCGTCCCGCCTTCACGCTGATCGAACTGCTGGTCGTCATCGCGATCATCGCGGTGCTGATCGCGTTGCTCCTGCCGGCCGTCCAGGCGGCCCGCGAGGCCGCTCGACGGGCTCAGTGCACCAACAACATGAAGCAACTGTCGTTGGCGGCTTTGAACTACGAGTCGACGCATCAAACCGTTGCAACCGGGGGCTTTACGCGGAGCGGGTCGTTGCCGGGGTCGAAGTGGAACTTCAGCCCGTTCGTCCACATGCTGCCGTTCTACGAGCAGCAGAACGTCTACAACATGGTGAACTTCTCGCCCGGCGTCTTCACGGCCGAGAATGTGACGCTGGCGGGAACGAGCATCTCGGCCCTCCAGTGCCCCAGCGACGCCACGGTCTACGACCTGACGCCGGTGGTCGCAACCCAATACGCCAGTCTTCCTTCCGGAACCTGGATGCAGGCCAAGACCAGCTATGGGGGAGTCGTGGGCTGCTGGAGCCTGATGCTCCATATCGACAACCCAACGTTCGCGGCTCGCAAGGCCAACATGAACGGCGTGATCTACGCCCACAGCGCCACCCGACTCTCCGAGATCACGGACGGCACGAGCAACACCATGCTCTTCGCCGAGCACAACCACGGCGCGTTCGATTCGGCCGGCCAGGCGCAGTACCACGGCTGGAATTCGGGCTTCTGGACCGACACCATGATCGGCGGCTACTACCCGATCAACGGAACGCTCAAGGTTCTTCGACTGAGTGACTCGGCGGCGCGCGACTACATCGCATTCAACATCGGCAGCCGACATCCCGGCGGGGCCAATGTGGGTCTGGCCGACGGCTCGGTCCGGTTCCTCAAAGATTCCACCGACTGCTGGCCGATCGACCCGACGACCAAGACGGCGGTTGGAGTCTCGTTCAACGCCGACGGCCAGGGGATCCAGACGATCGCACCTGGGACGAAAATCGGGATCCTCCAGGCCCTCTGCACGCGGAACTTCGGCGAGGTGATCTCCGCCGACTCCTACTAAGCCCACCGGCCGCACCATGCCCGACCCTCGCGACGACCAGGCCCGTACCAAGTCCACGTACGGGCTGCAGTGGAATCGGTTTCGGATCATCCGGGAAGACGAGGACCGGGCGACCTTCGCGAACCGGACGGGCCTGCGGCCGGGAGACCTGGCGGGCCGTACGGTGCTCGACGGCGGCTGCGGAATGGGGCGTTACCTGAGAATCGCCGCGGCCGACGCCCCCCGGTTGGCCGTCGGCCTGGATCTCAGCGAGGCGGTCCTCGCCGCCCGCGACCTGACCGCCGAACTTCCCAGCGTTTCGCTCGTTCGCGGCGACCTGCTCCGGCTCCCGTTCGCGGAAGGCTCGTTCGACCACATCTACTCGATCGGCGTCCTCGACCACACGCCCGACCCGAGAGCCGCCTTCCTCGGGCTCGCGAGGTTGCTCCGGCCGGGAGGACGCATCGCGCTCTGGGTCTACGAGCGCGAAAGTCCGGCCGTCGAGCGGATCATGAACGCCCACCGGGCGGTTTCGACCCGGCTCCCGCTGGGAATGCTGCTGGCGATGTGCCGACTCTCCGCGCCGATCGGCCTCCTGAAGCGGCGGCTGATGTCGAGCCGCTGGCGATTGGTGGAGCGGTCCGGCGTGGCGCTGCACGCGCTGACGATCGGCGTTTCGATGCACCCGGACGCCGAGGTGCGGGTTTGCGACACGCTCGACTGGTACGCGCCGAAGTTTCTCTCCCGCCACACCGTCGAGGAAGTTCGCGGTTGGTTCGCGGAGGCCGGGCTCGTCGACGTGGAGGACCTGAGCGTCGGCCAGGTGTTCCATCACGAAGGCCAGGGGAATGGGGTGAACCTGGCGGGAAGGAAGCCGGGTTGAGGAGGGGACGCTGGTCGTCACCGGTCCGCTTGACCGCCAGTCTCGATGATTTTTAAGATGAAAGCCGCCGCCGGGCGAACGCATCGCGGGGGGCGATCGTAGAAATCGCATCCGTCTTCTTTCGCGGCGACGCCCCGTCGTGCGCCGGCCGAAACGCCTCGGTCGTCCTAATCGGAGTTCTCCTCAAATGTTGCGGTGGATCTTGCTGGCGGTCGCGGTGGTCGTGCTGGCGGCGGCTTCGACTTTGGTCATGAATTCGGCGCCGGCTCCTTCACCGTTCGGCGTGCCGGTCGCTCCCACGGCGACGGGACCGCAGCCGAAGGCCGTCGTGGACGGCGACCTGACCTGGGAATTCGGCGAGATGGGTCAGCAGCAGACCGGCAAGCGGTCGTGGAAGCTGACCAATCAGGGAGAAGTCGACCTTCAGATCTGGAAAGGGTCGTCCACCTGCATGTGCACGGTGGCCAAGCTTCAGAAGGACGGCGACCGGCTGACGCTCAAGCCGGGCGAGTCCACCGACATCGACATCGAGTTCAAGACGAACTACGTCACGGGCGACTTCCACAAAGGCGCCAACATCGAGACGAACGACCCGCTGCACCCGACGTTCCCCCTCTTCGTGCACGGCAAGATCAACCCGCCGATCATCCTGATCCCCGACAACACGATCGATTTCCACACCGTCAACACTGACGCTCCCACCAAGGTCTTCGTCGCGCTCTATTCGCCGGACCGCCCTGAGACCAAGATCACCGAGATCAACACCTCGAAGCCCGAGTATCTGACGACCGAAGTCGTGCCGATGTCGGAGTCCGAGATCGAGAGCAGCGGCGGCAAGGTGAAGCAGGGGTACAAGATCAATATCGACGTCAAGCCCGGCTTTCCGATGGGCCTGATGCGCGAGGAGATCGTGATCCACACCGACCACCCGCATCGCCCCGAGATCAAGTTGACGGCCGTCGGCACGGTCGTCGGCCCGGTGAGCGTCGTGCCCGATCGGCTGCGGATGGTCACGGTCAAGAGCGCCGAGGGGGCGTCGTCTGAGGTCCATCTATCGGTCCGCGCCGGCAAAGAGGCGACTTTCACGGTCGCCAGTAAGCCCGACAAGCTGGAAGTCTCGATCACCCCTGAGGAATCGGCCGACGTCAAGGGTCGCTACAAGGTGACAATCAAGGTCCCCAAGGGGACTTCCACGGGACTGATCGACGGCGAAGTGGTGCTCAAGACCGACCTCCCCAACGCGGGTGAGTTGAAGATTCCCGTCAGTTTCCTCGTCGGCTCCAACTGATCGCGGCTGGTCGCGGTCGGGGATTCGGCCTTCTCGCCCCCCGGCCGCGGGGATAGACTCCAGCGACCGTCCGCCCGGAGTTGCGGGGGGGGGCTCGTTCCCCGCGTCTTCGGCCGGGCCGGGATGGATCCAGCAAGGAGGGAAGGACGTTGGACTCGCTTTCGATCCGGTCGCTTCTCGCGGTCGCGACCGCTGCCGCGCTTCTCGCCTATGTGGGATGCAGCCGCCCCGCCCCCGAAGGCGGCGGGGATTCGTCTGTCGTCACTCCCCCTTCCGCTCCCAGTAACGCCCCCCCCGACACGAAGGCCGCTCCAGCGCACGGCGAGGACAAGGCCGACTCCGCCGGCAAGTCCTCCAAGCTGTTCTCCCAGACGCCGGGCCTCAAGGCCGTGCTGGTGGTCTCGGGTGAGATGGACGGCTACATGGAGCCCTGCGGCTGCGCCGAGGGGCAGATGGGCGGCCTGATCCGTCGCTACGACTTCGTCGAGAAGATGAAAGCTCAGGGCGTCCCGGTCGCTCTCGTCGATCTCGGCAGCTTGATCAAGGATCCGGCCGGAGCGCGAGGGGGCTTCGAACAGGCCAAGATCAAGTTCGGGATCGCCCTGAAGGCCCTGGGGGCGTTCAAGTACAACGCCATCGCCCTCAGCGCGGACGACCTCCGTGTTGGGGTCGGCGAGGCCTTTGCCCAGTTCCTCAACGGGCTGGAGGGCGGGACGAAGCTGGTGGCGGCGAACGTCGTTCCAGGGGCGGGGTTCGAGACGGTCATCGTGCCGTCGGTCGTCGCCGAGGCCGGGCCGGTCAAGCTGGGGATCACCGCCGTCGTCGACCCCCAGGCGCTCGCCAAACTATCCGACCCGGACAAGGACGCCCTCATCCAGACCGTCAAGAAGCCCGACGAGGTCCTGGGCGCTGCCCTCAAGGAACTGGAGGGGAAGAGCGACTATCAGGTGCTCCTCGTCCAGGCGCCTCCCCAGGAGGCCCAACGACTGGCCGCAGCCTATCCGGGTTTCGACGTGGTCGTCGCCACGTCCGAGGCTCCCGACCCCACGGCCGACCCCGAGATGGTCAACGACGGCAAGACGATGATCGTGAACGTCGGTCGTCGCGGGAAGTACGTTGGGACGGTCGGCTTCTTCGACGGTTCCGCACCGAAGTACCATCGTCAGGCGCTGACGCCGCCGGATGGACCGGGAAACGTGGTCAAAAAGATCATCGAGGACGAGTATCGCGGGCTGCTGAAGGCCGTTGGGACCGTCGAGAACTTCCCTCGCCACGATTACGTCGGCGGCGCTCCGGGCGCGAAGTTCGTCGGGGCCGAGTCATGCAACCAGTGCCACCCGAACACGTTCCTCAAATGGTCGACGACCAAGCACGCCCAGGCGTTCACAAAGCTGGAGCACGATCCCAAGCCGAACGTGATCTTCGACGCCGAGTGCATCACCTGCCACACGACGGGCTTCGAGTACAACAGCGGCTGGAAGTCGGCGGAGGCGACGCCGAACCTCAAGGGGAACCAGTGCGAGAACTGCCACGGCCCGGCCTCGAAGCACGTCGCCGAGCCCGACAACCTGGCCTACCGCAGCGCCCTGAAACTGACCATTGAGCAGGCCGAGCGCAATCGGGTCTGCTACCGCTGCCACGACGAGGACAACTCGCCCAAGTTCAAGTTCGAGGAGTATTGGCCCAAAGTCGAACACAAGGGGCTCGACAAGTACACCGACCCGAAGGTCCACCAGCCGAGTCAGTGAGTAAAGTGATCGACCAAGGTCCGGCCTGACCGAAGTCCCCTCTCCCACCGGGCTGACGACCCGACACTATCTCAGGAATAGCGACCATAACGGCCTTCCCCCCTGGAGGGGGGAAGGTGGCCCGAAGGGCCGGATGAGCGGGACGACCGCCATCGGACGTGCATCCGACGGTTCCCTCTCGATCCCACGCCAGTCGTCCCCCTCATCTGACCGCTTCGCGGTCTGTCTTCCCCCTCCAGGGGGGAAGACGTCTTGATCGCAGCCGTTGATAAAGTGTTGGGTCGTCAGCCGTCGGGAGACGGGACGAGGGGACGACCCTCGTCGATGGTCCGAAAGGAAGAACTCCATGCCGCAGACCGCCGAGCCGACCACCAGCGCGACCACGATCCCCAAACAGACGCGTCTCGAGCGGATGAGGGCGGACTATCGCCAGGACCACCAGAATCCGATCAACCACTTCCTGCACGTCGGCGTCGGCTGGCCGATCATGGCCCTGGCCGTGATCCTGGCCCCATTCCGGCCCTGGTGGGCCTTCGGCCTGTTCTGCCTCTCGTACGCAATCATGTGGATGGGCCACTTCGTCTTCGAGCGCAACCTCCCCACCGTCTTCACCCAGCCGACCACCCCCTTCGTCATGGCCTGGTCCGTAACCGGCCAGATCCTCTCCGGGATCGGGCGACTGGTGACCGGGAAATCGAAGCAGGCCTGAATCGGGGTTGGGTTCAGACCCCCACCGCTTCGCGGGCCTCGCGGAGCATCTCGCGGGCTTCGCGGCGGGTGGATTCGACGGCGGAGTCGCCGCGGAGCATGGCGGCGATCTCGGCGACGCGTTCGGTCTCGGCCAGGGGGGCGATGGTCGTCTTGGTTCGGCCCCGCTCGACTTGCTTGCGGATGACCCACTGCTTGCGGGCGTAGCTGGCCATCTGCGGTAGGTGGGTGACGCAGACCACCTGATGATGCTTGGCCAGGTCGGCGAGCGTTTTCCCCAGCGCCGAGCCCAATCGACCGCCGACGCCCGTGTCGATCTCGTCGAAGACCAATGTCGGGACGCGATCGACGGCCGCCAGCACGGCCTTGGCCGCGAGCGTCACGCGTGAAAGCTCGCCGCCTGACGCGATCTTGCGCAGGGGCTGCGGGACCTCGCCGGGGTTGGCCAGGAAGATCATTTCGACGCGGTCGGCCCCGAATTCGGGGGGAGGGGAGACCGTCGGGTCGTCCCCCAGGTCGCGGGATTCGACCTCCACGGTCAGCCTGGCCCGCTCCATCCCCAGCGACTTGAGCCGGGCCTGGATCGCCTTGCCGAAATCCTTGGCCGTCTTGCGCCGGCCTTCGGTGAGCGACGCCGCCGTCCGCTTGACGCCGGCCCAGGCCTCGGCGAGGGGTTTGTCGAACTCCTTCAAGTCGGTCTCGTGCCGTTCGATGGTCGCGAGCTTCGCCTCGACCTCGGCGCGGAGGGCGGCGAGTTCGTCGGGCTTGCAGTGGAAGTGATTCGAGAGCTTGCGGTAGAGGGCCAACCGAGTCTCGACGTCCTCGAGCCGCTCGGGGTCCTCGTCCCAGTTCTGGCCCAGGTCGCGGAGGGTGTAAGCGACTTCCCGGGTCTCGTCGGCCAGGCGTTCGAGGGTCGCGGCGGCCTCGGCCAGTTCGGGGATGTCCTTCGAGAGCGGGCCGAGCGAGCGCGCGACGCGGCAGAGGATCTCCTGCGCCGAGCGGTCGGCCTCGTAGAGCATCTTGTGGCCGTCGACGGCGGCCGTCCGGAGGGCCTCGGCGTTGGCGAGGATGTGGGATTCCTGGACTAGTTCCTCGTGCTCGCCCGCCTTGGGGTCGGTGGCGGCGAGTTCCCCGCGCTCGAACTCCAGCAGGGTCTTCTCACGTTGGCGGGCCTGGGCCGAATCGATGAGGGCCTGGCGCGCCCGCCGCAGTTCGGCGTGCTTGTCGCGAGCCTGGGTGAAGGCGAGGTGCAACTCCTCCAGCCCGCCGAAGGCGTCGAGCAGGTCGCGCTGGCGGTCGGGGTCGACCAGGGCGCGGTTCTCGAACTGGCCGTGGACGTCGACCAGGCGCTCGGCCAGCTTCTGGAGCACGGCGATCGTCACGGGCATGCCGTTGACCTGCGCGGCGCTCCTTCCCTGGGCGGAGACGCGCCGGTTGACGATCAGCGAGCCGTCCTCCAGCGCGACGCCGAGCAATTCTTCCAGCTCGGCGCGCAGCCTCGGGCATTCGATCTCGAAGACCGCGCCGGCCCGCGCTTCGGGCTTGCCGGCGCGGACCAACTCGGCCGACGCCTTGCCCCCGAGCACCAGGCCCAGGCCGGAGAGCAAGAGGCTCTTGCCCGCCCCGGTCTCGCCGCTCCAGACGCAGAAGCCGTCCTCGAGCTCGATCTGGACGTCCTCGATCGTCGCCAGGTTCTGCACCGACAGTTCGCGAAGCACGTTCCGGGCCTCCAAGCCCCCCGCCCTCACCGGGACAGGGATGAAACCCACTCGCCCGCCCTTCATTGTGCCATTCGTCGGAGAACTATCCAGATGTTCTGTATGAAATTTTGGACACGCTCTGTCGCCTGGTCGCGATCGCGGCGACCCGGAGGGTGGGGGGAACCGACGCGGTTCGGACCTGGACCCCTGACATAATTTAAGACGTGCGTGCGGATTGCAACGGTGGCAAGCTGGAATTCGAGCATGTCGATCGGCCGCGTTGCCGGGTGGCAACATCGGCCAGGTGCAGGGGTTGGCGTTCGGCATGGCAAGTGCCTTCGATAGGCACCCGAAGCCTCGGCTGATCGAACCGACGGCCTCGAAAACATCTCTGCGAGGACGCACCGATGCCCGTCGAACCTTTTCGCGGCAGCTCCGAGCCGACCCTGGGCGTCGAGCTGGAGATGCAGATCGTCGACGCCGAGACGTTCGACCTCAAGCCGGTCGGCGACGACGTCATCGAGACGGTCCCAGCCGAGCTTGCGGCGTCGATCAAGCCCGAGCTGTATCAGTGCTGCGTCGAGATCAACACCGGGATCTGCCGGGACGTCGACGAGGCCGGCCGCGATCTGGAGGCCAAGCTCGCCTTCGTCCAGGAGCGTGCGGCGCGGTTCGAGGCGCGCGTGGCCTGGGGAGGCTCGCACCCATTCGCGCATTGGCTCGACCAGGATCTTTCGATCAGTCCGAGATATCATCAGCTCATTGAGGACAACCAGGACACCATCCGCCGCGAGCTCACGTTCGGCCTGCACGTCCACGTCGGCGTCCCCGACGGCGACACCGCCGCGCGGGTCTGCACCCGGGTTTCGCACTATTTGCCGGCGCTGCTGGCGCTATCGGCCAACAGCCCGTACTGGTGCGGGCGGGACAGCGGCCTGAGTTCGTACCGGCTCGACGTGATGGGCGTCGCGCCGACGGGCGGGCAGCCGCCGTTCCTTCGCGACTGGGATTCATTCGTCCGGCTGGCCGAGCGGCTGGCGGCCGTCGGTTCGATCAAGACGACGAAGGAGCTGTGGTGGGACGTCCGTCCCAGCGATCGATTCGGGACGGTCGAGGTCCGCATCTGCGATATGCCGACCGACCTGGCCTCCGTCCAGGCCATCGTCGCGCTGATCCAGTGCCTGATCGACCATATCGTCCTCGACACGGGCTTCCACCTCGTCGAGTTGAGCGAATTCGGCCGCCTGATGATCCGCCAGAACCGCTGGCGCGCGGCGCGTTACGGTCTGGACGCGGTCCTCGTCGACCCCGAGACCGGCCGCAACGAGGTCGCCCGCGACGCCATCCGCCGGATGGCCGACACGCTTGCCTCCACGGCCGAGAAGCTCGGCTGCTCCCACTGGCTCGACCACGCCCGAAGCATGGCCGACCTTCCCGACGGCGCCGCTCGTCAACGCGAGGTGTTCGAACGGACCGGCTACCTGTCCGACGTCGCCCGCTTCCTCGCCGGCGAGGTCGTCGGGGTGCAGACCGACTCCGAGGTCGAGATTTAGCCGCCGGGACTATTCGTCGCCCGTCTGGAAAGCCTGGTGCCAGCCAGACCATCCCGCGTTGG
Source organism: Paludisphaera rhizosphaerae (assembly GCF_011065895.1). Lineage (NCBI taxonomy): Bacteria > Pseudomonadati > Planctomycetota > Planctomycetia > Isosphaerales > Isosphaeraceae > Paludisphaera > Paludisphaera rhizosphaerae. The sequence goes on from NZ_JAALCR010000046.1 coordinate 36,175, forward strand.
CCGCCTCGTGATCGATCGACCGGACGCGGAGCGCGAACCGCGCGCCGGCGGCGAGTCGATCGGCGTCGGCCAGCGGGCCCATGAACGAGCCGGAGGCGGCGTCGACCGTGACTCGGCGCGGGCCGGTGATCGGTTTCGACCGCCAGACGACGACTCGATCCTCGCCCGCGACCTCGACTTTCCAACCGCGGGCCGTCTCCGGCGCGGGGCCGCCGAGCAGCAGCACGGGCTGGCGGGGGGCGGTCACGGGCCCAATCGGCCGGGTCGAGATCACGAACTGGTCGAGCCACCGCGTCTGGCCGACGGGCGATCCGTCGTTCCAGTAGGATTCCAGGAACACGGCGTTGAGGCTGTGTTCGTCGTAGCGGCCCCGCCAGTCCAGGTTCGTTCGTTCTGACTCCAACCGGCCGTCGATCCAAAGTTGCATCAGGCCGTCGCGCTCGCCAGGCGTATTCAGCTTCACCCGGGCTTCCACGCAGACCCACCAACCGGCCTCGCCCGCGCTGCTGATCGGGAGCTTCGCCGTCGGCTTGTTCCCGAGCCACCGCAACTTCGGGAAGTCGTTGTAACGCGTCGTGACGACTCGATCGTCGCGGACGCCGGTGGCCGGGTCGAGCGTCAGGGTCTCGCCGCTCGACCAGACGTGTCCGATCATCGCCTGGGACCAGTTGGGCGAGGTGATCGAGGTGATCCGCGAGAGCTTCGCTTCGCCGCCGCCGGTCCAGCCGGGCTGATGCTTGACGTAGACGCGCCAGTAGACGTCCGAGAATCTCTCGCCTCGACGCACGACGCGGCCGGTCGGGCTGTCGCCGAAGAAGACCTTGCGATTGCCTCGGCCCTGCTCGCCCTTCTCATAGCGGCTGACCATCGATCGCCCCACGCCTCCGAAGGCGACCCGGTCGTCGAGTTCACCCTGGGACTCGGTGTAGCGCTTCTCGGGGCCGTCGAAGTCGTCGTACCAGATCGTCGCCGGGTCGTCGGCCTGCGGCTGACTGGAGCGGGGGACGACGGAGTCGATCCGCAACGATGAATCTTCGGCTGCGAACAGCGTCGCGGCGAGCACGATCCCGAGCAGGTTCATGGCGTCCCCTTTCCGTCCGGGCCT
>NZ_JAALCR010000047.1 GCF_011065895.1 Paludisphaera rhizosphaerae
CAGCCGCGCAGCGGCGGGTGAGGGTCGTGGGATCTCGGATCGAGCCTCGCGAGGGGCCAAACGATCTTCCCCCCTCGCGGGGGAAGGTGGCCGCGAAGCGATCAGATGAAGGGGACGACCGGCTTCGGATGTACGTCCGGCGGTTGGTTCTTGATGCGTCGCCGATCCCCCCTCATCCGGCCGCTTCGCGGCCACCTTCCTCGCGAGGGGGGAAGGCCGTTATGGTGAAGATAGCGACCGGGACGCCCTCCGAAATCCGACGACCCTCACCCGGCCCTGCGGGCCACCCTCTCCCGGCGGGAGAGGGGACGTGGGTCACTCGGTCGCCTGGAAGGAAGGCTTGCTTCACGCACCCAGGTTCGATTCCAGGTCGGCCAGGATGTCGACGACGTTGTCGAAGCCGGGGAGGAGGGCGTTGCGGGCGTCGTCCTTGAGCCAGCCGAGGACCTTCTTCTCGGCCGACATGACGGTCGAGTGGTTGCGGCCTCCGAAGTAGCGGCCGATCTCGCTGTAGCTGGCCCCGGCGTGCTTGCGGGCCAGGTACATCGCCAGCATCCGGGGGTAGGCCAGGGTCCGGACGCGGCTTTCCGACTTCAGGCCGTCGCCGTCGATCTGGAAGAAGACGCAGACGGCCTTCTCCACGTCGCGGAGGGCGATCGAACGGATCGTGCAGCGGATCGTCTCACCGAGTGCGGCGCGGGCGGTCGCCAGGCTCAGGGGGCGGCCGGCCAGCGAGGCGTGGGCGACCACGCTCTGGAACGCCCCCTCCAGCTCGCGGACGCTCGACTTGATGTTCTCGGCCAGGTAGTCGACGACCGCCGCCGGGGCCTCGATCCCCTTCGCGGCCGCCTTCGCCCGGACGATCGCCCGCCGCGACTCCAGGTCGGGGGCCTCGATCTTGACGACCATCCCGCCGAGGAACCGCGTGGCCAGCTCGTCGGTGAGCTTGGCGATCTTCCGCGGGTGCTGGTCGGACGCCAGCACGATCGCCGCGCCCCGGTCGGCCAGGGCGTTGAACGTGTGGAGGAACTCCTCCTGCGTCGCCCGCTTTGAGGCCAGGAAGTGGACGTCGTCCACGACCAGCACGTTGGCGTTGCGGAACCGGTTGCGGAAGCTCGTCAGCGAGGCCGTCCGCATCGCTTCCAAAAAGCCGTTGGTGAAGGCCTCGGCCGTGACCAGCACCACGTTTAGCCCGGGGTGGGACTGCCGCAACCCCTGGGCGATCCCCTCCAGCATGTGGGTCTTACCCAGGCCGACCCCAGCGTGGATGAACAGCGGGTTGAACGACTTCCCGGCCGAGCGGACCATCTCACGGGCGGCCGCCGCGGCGAGTTGCGCCCCGCCCCCCGCCACGAAATCGTCGAGCTTCCGCAAGGGCCGCGCCGGCGAGGTCGGCGAGACGAACCGGGGAGGGGCGGGCTGGTCGATCGTCGGCCTTTCGGCGGGGGCCGCGGGGCGGGTCACGCCGGGGATCGGAACCGTCACCACGGGGCGACGGTCGGCGGGAGCCGCAGGCTCGACCACCTCGCCGCCGGTCCGGGGATCGGCCTCGTCCTGCACGGCGAACGAGACGGGCAGGGCCCGGCCGATCACCTGCTTCACCGCGTCGGCCACGTTGGCCGCGAAGCCCGACTTGATCCGATCGCGGAAGTAGGCGTTGGGCGTGGTGACCTGCACCGAGGCCCCGTCGCCGGCGACGTTCATCCGGACGCCTTCGCCGAACCAGAGCCCGAACCGCGACTCGCCGATCCGCTCCGCCACCGCGTCCCGAAGCGCCGATTCCAACGCGTCCGCAACCTCCGCCCGGGGCGCCGTCGCCTGCTTGTCGATTCCCTTCGCCCCGATCATGATCACACCCCTTCGCCGCGAGTCGCCCCGTCGTCTTTCTCTCTCCGTCAGCGGTCGCCCAGGTGAATCCGATCCCGCAACTGGATCAGTTTCCCTCGTCGGCCACGAAGATATGCCCCCTGCGCAGGACCCTGTCAAAGACGGGGACCGGGCGATTCAGGCAAGACGCGCCCCGATGCGCCAGCCGTGCCGGATGCGCCAGGGTAAGCCTTGCCGAAGGCGGAAAAGAGGAGGGGAGAACGGCGTTAAGGTGGGAGAAATCGAGCGCGTTCGCGGGATGCGCCGGTCGGCGCGAGGGGCGTTTGCCTCGTCCTGGGTTTGCCCTGGAGTCGCGGGCGGCCTTCGGCCGAAGGCGCGGTCCCGCCGTTACATCTCTGGGGCGGAGGCTCGTGGCCTGGTGAACCCAGAGGGTTTGAGGATAAAATGAGGTCCTGGAACAGTCGGGGGACCCCCACGAGGTCGCACCATGTCGGACCGGGCGGTCGAGGACGGGTCGGACTCGTGGTCGGCGTCGGCGTCGGGCGACGTCGATCCGGCGCTGGCGCGGCTGTTCTCCGAGCTGATGGAGCGGCTGGACGCGGGCGAGGCGATCGACGTCGAGGCGGTCGTCGCCGAACATCCTCAGTGGGCGGAGGAGATCCGCCGTTTGACGCCCGCCCTGCTGGACCTCTCCGCCCTGCGCGGCGACGCGCCGGCGGCCCGAGAATTCGGCGGCTTTCGGATCGACCGCGAGATCGGCCGCGGCGGCATGGGGATCGTGTACGAGGCCGAGCAGACCGCGCTGGGGCGTCGAGTGGCGCTGAAGGTCTTGCTCTCGGCCGCGGCGATGGACGCCCACGCGCTGCGGCGGTTCCAGCTTGAGGCCCAGGTCGCCGGCCTGCTGCAACATCCCCGGATCGTCCCGGTGTACGACGTGGGAGTGGTGCAGGGGACCCCCTATTACGCCATGCGACTCGTCCGCGGCGGCAGCCTGGCCGACCTCGTCGCCGCCATGCGCGCCATGGCCGACGACCCGCCCGACGAATCGGACCGTCCCGGATTCTGGAGCGGCTGGACGAAATTCGTCTTCCCCCCTGGAGGGGGAAGACAGACCGCGCCGCGGTCAGTTGAGGGGGACGACCGGCGCGGGGTTGAGAACGAGTCGTCTGACGCAGATCCGACGCCGGTCTCCCCCTCATCCGGCCCTACGGGCCACCTTCCCCCTCCAGGGGGGAAGGCCCCTGATGACGTCTTCCCCCCTGGAGGGGGAAGACAGACCGCGCCGCGGTCAGATGAGGGGGACGACCGGCGCGGGGCGAGCAACCGGACGCCTGATCGGAACGCGGGGCCGATCCCCCCTCATCCGTCCGCTTCGCGGCCACCTTCCCCCGCGAGGGGGGAAGGCCGTTATGGTCCGGACTCGCTTCCCACAGCCGATCCGCACGAGGAGGAATCGGACATCGGCGAGTTGGCCGTCGGCCTGCTCTCGGGTCGGTTCGCGCCCGAGCATGAGGAGGACGAGGCTCCCGGCGCGGGGCCGCCGTTGAAGCTGCGGCTGCCGGTGCACGGTTCGTTGGGGTCGCGGTCGTACATTCGGACGGTGGCGAGGCTGGGGGTGCAGGTTGCGGAGGCCCTGGGGTACGCCCACGAGCAGGGGGTGACGCATCGGGACGTGAAGCCGGCGAACCTGCTGCTGGACCGCAAGGGGGACGTCTGGGTCGTCGACTTCGGCATGGCCGACGTCCAGGGCGCCGGCGGCCTGACGGTCAGCGGCGACCTGCCGGGAACCCTCCGCTACATGAGCCCCGAGCAGGCCACCGGCCGCCGGGCGCTCGTCGACCGCCGGACCGACGTTTACGCCCTGGGCGCGACGCTCTATGAGCTGCTCACGCTCCGCCCGGCCGCGACCGGCCAGGACCGGCAGGAGATCCTGCGCCGGGTCGTGGAGGAGGAGCCCACGCCGATCCGCCGTCTGAACCCGGCGGTCCCCGTCGACCTGGCCACGGCCGTCGCCAAGGCGATGGCCAAGAACCCGGCCGACCGCTACGACACAGCCGCCAGGTTCGCCGAGGATCTGCGGCGGTTTCTCGACGGCCGGCCCATCGCCGCCCGTCCCGTGGGCGCCCCGGCGCGGCTCTGGCGGTGGTGCCGTCGCAAGCCGATCCTGGCGGGGCTTTCGGCCGCGCTGGCGGCCTCGCTGATTCTGGGTCTCGCGGGAGCGGCCTGGAGCTGGCGGCGGTCGGTGATCCAGGAGCGTCGGCTGGCGGCCTCGGCGGCGAAGCTCGCGGCGGTCGACGGCTTCCTCATCAGGCAGTTGCTGGAACTGGCCTCGCCGGAGCACAACCCCGACGGCGGCAAGACCTCGATCCGCGAGGCGCTCGACCGCGCCGCGGCCGAGGTCGGCCCGTCGCTGGCGGGGCAGCCGGAGGTCGAGGCGGCCGTCCGACTGGAGATCGGTAAGGCGTACCACGGGATGGGCGACTACGCGGCCAGCGAGCGGCACCTGCGCACCGCGTACGACCTCCTCCGAACCCGTCCTGAAGCCCCGGCCGACGACGCGCTGGCGATCCAGGCCGAGCTGGCCCACACGCTCGACCACCTGACCCGATGGGACGAGGCCGAGCCGCTCCTGGTCGACGCCGTCGCCCGCTCACGGCGAGTGCTGGGGCCCGGCGCCGAGACCTCGCTGCGGGCCTCGAACTACCTCGCCGCCTTCCTCAACGACCGGGGTCGGCTCAACGAGGCCGAGGCCGCTTACCGCCGCACGATCGCGGAGTCCGAAGGCGGTCTCAAAAAGCTGCCGCCGGAGATCGTCCTCTCTGCGCGGGGCAACCTGGCGGACATCCTCCGCCGCCAGAAACGACTCGACGAGGCCGAGGCTTTGCTCCGCCCGACGATCGACGATTCCATCGATATCCTCGGCCGCAAGAATCCGGCGACGCTCTCAGCCCGGAACAACCTGGCCGCCGTGCTGGAGAGTCGGGGTGAGTATCAGGAGGCCGAACGCATCTTCCGCGAGGATCTGGAAATCAACCGCGAGGTCCTCGGCCCCGAGCACGTGGGGACGCTCACCTGCGGCTACAATCTGGCCCACGTCCTGATCAAGCTGGGCCGGCTCGACGAGGCCGAGCCTCTGCTGCGCTCCACCCTGGAAACCCAGCGCCGGGTGATGGGACCCGAACACCCCGCCACCCTCTTCGTCGCCGCGGCCCTGGGCGACCTGCTCCGGACCCGGGGCCGGCTCGACGAGGCCGAGTCTCTCCTGCGTTCCACCCTGGAAGCCCAGCGTCGGATCCTGGGCCCCGACCACGCTGACGTCAAAAGGACCGCCGCGCGACTGGAATCCCTCGCCGGCGACCGCGCCGTCGCCGACCGACGACGCCCGTAAACCACGCCCTGTTGAAACCGCGATCATGTGCGCTAAATTCGGCGATTTGGTCGTATCGTATCGAGTGGAGGGACCGGCGAACCTCCGCTCATCACAATCGGCGAGCATCCCCGAGCAGTCCCCGCGAATATGGCCGAACGAACCCACCCTCCGAACCCGATTCCGACGCCCAAGGTCCGGGCCGTCGCGGACTTCCGTCGCATGGGTTCGTCGTGGGTCGGTGCGAACGAAGCCGGCTCGATTTCAGGAAGGACGACCGGCCTTCTGTCCCCTCTCCCGCCGGGAGAGGGTGGCCCGAAGGGCCGGGTGAGGGTCGTTGGACTTGTAGGCATAGTGTGGATTGAGAGCTTGCGCGACCGGCATGCCTCCCGAAGTCCGACGACCCTCATCCGCCGCTGCGCGGCACCTTCTCCCGGGGGGAGAAGGGACTCTTGGCTCGGCTTCCCGGCACGTCGCACCATCGCGAAATCAACCGAACGAACCCGCCGCAATCCCCCGATTTCCTCGCCCAACACGAACATCCGCAAGACGTTCCGTCCGACGGCTTCGGCCGCGCCCGGGTGCGAACGAAGCCAGCGCCGGCGGGGGGGCGGTCCCTTGATCGGGGCGGTCCGGCGTCGTCCAATGAGCGGATCGTCAGAAAGCTCGGATTCGGACCAGAGGAGGGTGCTGAGATGAGGCGGTCGTTCACGGCGGCGGCGTTCGTGCTCCTGGGGATTTCGGCCTCGGCCTCGGAGCCGCTCTCGCGCGCGGAGCCGGAGGCGATGGGGGTGTCGTCGGCGGCGGTCCGGGACTTCGTCCTGGCGGCCGACAAGATCGACTCGTTCCACAGCGTGATCGTCGTCCGGCACGGCAAGGTCGTGGCCGAGGGCTGGTGGTCCCCCTATGACGCGGAGACCCGCCACGCGCTCTTCTCGCTCTCCAAGAGCTTCACTTCCACGGCCGTCGGCCTGGCCGTCGCCGAGGGGAAACTCTCCATCGACGACCCCGTCCTGAAGTTCTTCCCGGAGGACGCCTCGGAGAACCCCAGCGCCAACCTGAAGGCCATGCGCGTCAGCGACCTGCTGCGGATGTCGACCGGCCACAAGGACGAGCCCAAGCGGGCCGAGGACCAGGTCTGGACCAAGGTCTTCCTTGCCCAGGAGGTTCCGTTCAAGCCGGGGACGCACTTCCTGTACAACACGTCGGGGACGTACATGGCCTCGGCGATCGTCCAGAAGGCCGTCGGGCAGACGGTGCTCGACTACCTCCGCCCCCGCCTTTTCGACCCGCTCGGCATCGACGACCCCGAATGGGGGACGAGCCCTCAAGGCGTCTCGCTGGGGGGCTACGGACTGAGCATCCGGACGGAAGACATCGCCAAATTCGGACAGCTTTACTTGCAGAAAGGTCGATGGAACGGCCGGCAGATCGTGCCGGAAGCCTGGGTGAACGCCGCCACCAAGCTCCAGACCTCCAACGGCAGCAACCCCAAGAGCGACTGGGAGCAGGGCTACGGCTACCAGTTCTGGCGGTGCCGCAACGGCGGCTATCGCGGCGACGGCGCCTTCGGCCAGTACTGCGTCGTCCTGCCTGAGAAGGACGCCGTGGTCGCCATTACGAGCGCCGTGAAGAACATGCAGGAGGTGCTCGACCTCGTCTGGGACAAGCTCCTCCCCGGCCTGATGAACGAGCCCCTGCCGGCCGACGCCCAGGCTCGCGAGGCTCTCGCCCAGACGCTGACCGGCCTGAAAATGAAGACTCCCGAGGGCGCCCCCGCGCCGGGGTCCTCGGTGAAGGTGGTGGGGCGGACGTTCGGTTTCGAGCCCAACGCGCGGAAGCTGGAGGCCCTGCGGGTGGAGCAGGCCGATAACGGCCCGATCACGCTGGTCCTCCGCGTCGACGGCGCCGACCGTCGCATCCCCTGCGGCCGGGGCGAGTGGGTCAAGTCCCGCGCCGCCGTCACCGGCTTCCCCGAACAGCCCGTCGCCGCCTCCGCCGCCTGGACGGCCGAGGACACCCTGACCGCCCAGGTCGTCCTCGTCGAGAGCCCGTTCCGCGTCACCTATCGCATCAAGTTCGACGGCGACAAGGCGACCGTCGACCCGGAAGTGAACGTCGCCTTCGGCGGGGCCCGGCCTGGAGCGCTGACGGGCAAGGCTGAATGAGCGACGTCTTCCCCCCTGGAGGGGGAAGACAGACCGCGAAGCGGTCAGATGAGGGGGACGACCGCCGTCGAAGTTACATCCCGCGAACGCTTTGAACGCCAGGCCGATCGTCCCCCTCATCCGGCCCTTCGGGCCACCTTCCCCCTCCAGGGGGGAAGGCTGAATAACCCAGATCGAGACCCCCACATGACCCCGCCCGCCATCGCTGCAGAGCCCGACCGTCCCACGACCGGTCCGCTGGTCGTGGGGCCCGTGCGCGGCTTCTGGCAGACGCGCGATCCGGGCGGGTGGATTTGGGGGGCCCTGTATACGCCGCTCGCGGCGGCGCTGGCGGTCGACCAGCTCAATCGGCAGGTCGACGACCATCTGGGGATCGGGATGAGCGTCGTCCTGGTCCGGCTGCTCATCACGGCGGCCGCCGTCGGCCCCATGCTCCTGATCCTCGGGTCGTCCTCGTGGGGCGAGGCCCGTTGGCGGATCGACGATCAGGGCGTCTCCTTCGCCCCGCCGAAGGGTGAGCCGACCTTCCTGGCCTGGCCCGACGTGGAGCAGCTCAAGCTGGCCGACGCGATCATCCTCCGCGGCCGAGCCGCCCGCGTGACGTTCTCCTCGACCCTCCCCGAGCCCGATCGTCGCGAGGTCGCCCGGCGCATCCACGAACGTCTGGAGGCCGACTTCGACTGGGAGCCCCGGCCGATTCCTCGACGCACGGTCGGAGGCTTCATCCGGCTGCTCACCACCGAGGCGACCCTGCTGACGGCCTTCGTCGCGACGACCTTCGGCCCCGCCGTCATCCAGCAGGCCGGCGGGCCTCCGATCGCCTGGATCGGACGCATCGCCTTCATCGTCTGGCTGATCCTCCTCGCCGCGTCCTTCGTCACCCGCCACAAGCGCGCCGAGGACCGCCGCTGGATCTCCCGACGCCCCGCCGCTCCCTCCCTGTAACTCATGGACGACTGAGATCCCCGCCGTGTCGACCAGCCCCACCAGCACCGATCCCTCCGACCGTCCCACGACCGGGCCGCTGGTCATCGGGCCGGTGCGCGGCGTGTGGGAGGTCCGCGACATGGATGCTGATCCCTGGACCTGGGTCGCGATCTTCGGGCCGTGGGTGGTCGCCCTGGTCGCGGCGTCCCTTGAAGGCGTGATCGATTCGATGCTGGGCGATCACTTGGGAGGGGGTAAGAGCCTGCCCCTCCTGATGGGGCTTTCGTTCCCGGGCATCATCGTCGTCTTCTTTCGATCATCGGCCTGGGGGAACGCCTGTTGGCGACTCGACGACGCAGGCGTCTCCTACACGCCGCCGAGGAGGAAGCCCACCTCGCTCGCCTGGGACGACGTGGAGCGGGTCAAGCTGCTGGGCTCAATCACCCTGCGGGGGCTGGGCCGTAAGATCCTGTTCCCCGTGACCCTTCCCGAAGCCGACAGGCGCGAGGCCGCGCGGTGGATCCGAGAACGACTGGGGCGCGACTTCGACCTGGAGCCTCGCCCTCGCCCCCGGGCGTCGATCGAGAGTTCCCTCCGATTGATGACGATCGGCCTCGCCGTGGCGGCGGTCGTCTGCGCGACGTCGTTCGGCCCGGTCTTGATTCAGGAATCCGGCGGCCCGCGGATCGCCTGGATCGGGCGAACCGCGTTTGGGTGTTGGATGTTCCTCTTCCTCGCCGGATCGATAACGTTCCTGCGGCATCAAGTGGTGAAGGCGGGTTGGGTTTTGAGGCGTCCCGCCGTCGACGGCTTCAAACGACAGCCCACCGCACTGGAGTAACTTCGTCATGAGCAGGGCATGGACGATGGGCGCGCTGATCGCAACGTACTTCCTCGGGACCTCGGCGAACGGGGCCGAGCCGGGTCGCTATGAGCTGCAGGCGCGGGAGGTGACGGACTACATCCAGAGGACGTTCCTCGATGCGAGGACCGGTCTGTACGTGGCGACCGAGTCGAAGCATCGGCCGGATTTCGCGTGGGGGCAGGGGGTGGCCCTGGCGAATCTCGTGGCGGCGGCGCGGGTTGAGCCGGACGCTTATCGCAAGACGCTCGACGGGTACGTCAAGGCGCTCGACGTCTACTGGGACGCCAAGGCCAAGGTCCCCGGCTATGAGCCCTCGCCCACGCGCGGGAACGGCGACGACAAGTATTATGATGACAATGCGTGGATCGTCCTCTCGCTGCTGGAGGCTTACGAGACCGACCACAACCCCAAGCGGCTGGAACGGGCTGAGGCCACCCTCCGGTTCGCGCTCAGCGGCTGGGACGACGCGATCGGCGGCGGGATCTGGTGGCACGAGGGGCACAAGGACGGCACCAAGAACACCTGCTCCAACGCCCCCACGGCCGTCGGCTGCCTGCGGCTGGCCCGCGTCAAGCCGGACGACGAGGCCGCGAAGCAGATCGACGAGGCCCGCCGGATCGTCGCCTGGACCCGCGACTCGCTCCAGACCGAGGACGGCCTGTACCACGACCGCAAGGTGGTCGCCACCGGCGAAATCAAGCGCGGCAAGCTGACGTACAACGCCGGCCTGATGCTCCGCGCCTTCCTGGGCCTCTATCGAGCCACGGGCGACGAGTCGTACCTGAGAGAAGCCCGGCGGATCTCCGACGCCTCCGACTGGTTCATCTCCGCCCGAAACGGCGTCTACCGCGACGACGTCAAGTTCGCCCACCTTCTGGTCGAGGCCGACCTGGAATTCCACCGGACCACCGGCGACGCCCACGCCCTCGATCGGGCCCGGCGGAACGTCGACGCCTTCTACGCCCACTGGCAGGCCGACCCGCCGGCCGACATGATCTCCAACGCCTCCATCGCCCGCATCCTCTGGCTCTTCTCCGAAACCGAGACCGACGCCGGCCGCGAATTCTGGTCCCACGCCGATAAGCCGCGGTTGTGAGATGCGATCAGATCAAAGCTGCATCCCCCTCGCCCCGGCCGATCTTCCTCGGCCATGACCTCGTTGCGAGCCGTCTCCATCATGTGCGACGACGAATACGACGACGAATACGGAACCTGCGCTCAGACCTATGCGTCGCTCTGTATCTATCCGGGTGAGATCGACCCGACCGAGGTCACGGAACGTCTTGGGGTCGAGCCCTCAAGCTGGCAACGTCAAGGAGAACTCCAGCAACGAGCCGACAGGCGGCCGAGGGCGGCGACCCTCAACGGCTGGTTCCTCACATCGAAGGGATGTATCGACTCGCGGGACTCGCGCCGGCACATCGACTGGATCCTCGACCAGATCGAGCCGAGCGCGGAGGCGCTCCGCTCGCTGCAACGCGAAGGATGCCGGACGGAAGTCTCTTGCTTCTGGATCTCCCAGAGCGGACACGGGGGACCGACGATCCCGCCGAGCCAGATGCGGAGGCTTGCCGACCTCAGCCTGGAGCTGTGGTTCGATTTCTACGGCCCCCACGACGAGGACGACGCTTGAAATCAACCGGCGCGGCGACGGCCCAGAGCGGGGGCGGAGAGCGGGGCGGGCATGGCCAGGGTCGTTGGCTCGGGGGCTTCGATGGCGTAGTCGACGCCGCCCAGTTCGGTGGGGGTCAGGACGGAGGCGCCATCGACGTGACCTGCGCCCGCGCCATGGCTACAATCGCTTTCCGGCGGCGGGTGGCGGCCCACGTCGGGCCGCGTCCGTCCCGTTTCCCTTTCGGAGGCGGTCATGAAGGCGATTCTCTCCCTGGCGATGATCATCGGGGCGTGCGGCCTGGCGGGCGCTTCGGACGACAAGGCGGCCGATCCTGTCGGCAAATGGCAGTGCAGCTATGAGATCGGCGACCAGAAGCGGACCTCCACCCTGACGATCAAGAAGGAAGGGGACGGGTTCGCCGGGACCATGGAATGGGCCGACCAGAAGGACGAGAAGCTCAAGGACGTGAAGTTCAAGGACGGGAAGCTGACGTTCTCCGCCGTGCGGAAGTTCCAGGACAACACGATCCCCATCGACTACACGCTGAAGGTCGAAGGCGACGAGCTCAAGGGGAAGGGCGAGGCGGAATTCCAGGGCGACAAGCGCGAGTTCGAGATCGAGGCCAAGCGGGAGAAGCCCGAGGCGAAGTAAGAGACCGTCCCAAGCGCGCTGGACTGAGCAGACAACGGCCTTCCCCCCTGGAGGGGGAAGGTGGCCCGAAGGGCCCGATGAGGGGGACGACCACCGTCGGACGTGGAGCCGACGGGTCATTCTCAATCCCGAGGCGGTCGTCCCCCTCATCTGACCGCTTGGCGGTCTGTCTTCCCCCTCAAGGGGGGAAGACGTCGAAGCGCCGCCCTTCGACTTACCGACAATCTCAAAGCCCAGGCTCCCCGGCCTCAGACATACGCAATCCACCGCCGGATGAGTTCGGCACGTGCGTCTTCCTGGCTTCCGCGTCCCTGCTAAACTCAATCAGCGCGGATGCTCCTCACGGCTTCCTGAATCGCCTGGCGCAAGGCCGCATCGGGATTGTCGCGCTCCAGCTTGCTCAAGTCTTCGAGGGCCGGTTGAGCCGCGGGGCCGATCCGGCCAAGAAGATAGAGGACCCTCTGGCGGCGATCAGGAGATCCCTGCCTCAACGTCGTCCGAAGGGATGGCACGGCGGCCGCGCCTGAGGGGCCGTATTTCGAGAGCACCACGGTGGCTTGCTGTTGGACGTAGTTCTGCGGCGCGTCTCGCAGCAGCGCCGCGATCGGCTCAAGCAGCGCCTGGGCTTCGGGGGAGTCGGGGTCGATTGTGGCGATCGCATCAGCTGCATCCAGGGCCGAGTTCTGCGGTTCGGCGAGTTCGCGCTGGGCCGCTTTCGCAAGCGCCGGCAGGGCGGGGCGTGCGAGAGGCCCGAGCTTGGCCAGGGCGTTGGGGATGGTTCGACGGAGGATGAAATCGTCCGGGTCCAGGGCGTTCACCAGGGCCGGGATCATCGCCAGCGGCGGAGCGGGCAGGATCCCGAACGACCATCCGATCGCGGAGTGCTCCTCACGGCTGGAAGCGGTCCCGAGCTGCTGGAGGAGCAAGGGGTAAGTCAGGTCGGAATCGGGCCAACCCCGGGCGAGGCTGCCGGCGGCCGCGGCTCGTACCGCGGGCTCCGCGTCGTTCTTCATCACCGAGATGATCGAAGCCGGGCCCTCGCCGGTCGTGGGGGCGATCCGTGCGAACGTCCGGGCCGCCGCACTTCGGACCTCGGGATCGGGATCGTTCAGCAACCGGAGGAGCGGCGCCACGGCTCGGCCGTCCGTCGTTCCGATCGTCACGCTGGTCGGCCGGACGCCGGGGGCGGCCGACGGGAGCGGCACGGTGTCGTGGAGCACCCCCAGAGCCATGACGGCCTCGCGGCGGACCTCGGCCTGCTGGTCGTCGAGGGCCTGGACGAGTCCTCGCGTACCGTGGTCGAGCTCCTCGCCCACCGCTCCATTACGAGCCGTCACGCTGCCTCGAATGGCGGAGCCGAGCGAACGTGCGGCGGCCTGCCGGACCTTCCAGTCCTCGTCCTCAAGAGCCGCGAGCAGGCGAGAAACAACCCGCCCAAGGTCGTCGGCATTGACGGAGGCGAGGTTCTCGACGGCCATCCGCCGACTCGTCGCATCCCCTGCCTGGATCGACCCGATCTGGAGCCCTGTCAGAGCGTGCTCGACGTTTCGGTTCTCAAGCCGGTACAGCCAGGCCGCGAGCACCAACCCCACGACCGCCACCGCGACCATCAGCCGCTTCACCGTGAACCGTATGCGGGGGATCGGCATGTCCTGGGTCCTTCTGATGCGCTTCCGATGACGGACGCCGTTCCTGGACCGTCGGTGCCTGCAGGGGTCGCGCACGTCCCGGATTCGTGTTCGACGGCATCGCGATCGACATGGACTATCCTGACCACACGCTGCCTCACTTTCACGCGATTTACGGAGAAAGCGGCGATCGCGGCAATGGAGACGGCCGAGGTCCTCGACGGGAGATCGCCTGGGCGCGCAGGGCCATCGTGTGCGAGCGAGCCGTGACCGATCGCGACGAGCTGACGAGGAATCGGGAACTGGCTTGCACGGGTCGACCGTGGCCGACGGGTCCCCAGGTCAGTTGACGAAGTCGCCGCGTCCAAATCGTTCGACGAGGTCCAGGACGTCCGCCGGCTTGTAGACGACGCCCGAAGCGCCCGCCTCCCTGGCGATGAAGGGGACCTCCGGCGAAACGTTCGCGGTCACGAGGACGATCGGGACCCGGCCGAATCCGAGGTTCTCCCGCAGTCGCCTGATCAATTCCAGCCCATCCATGCCGGGCATCATCAGGTCGGTCAGCACCAGGTCGAACGTGAAGTGGGCCGCCTCGTGGAGGGCGGCGTCGCCGCAGGTGGCGGCGCGGACTTCGCAACCCGCGAGCTTGAGGAGCAATGCGGTCGTCTCGCGCAGGTCGTCCATGTCTTCCACGAGAAGTACTCGCATGGCAATGGCCCATTCTTCGCCGAGAGGTCCAGGTGCGGGCGTCCGGATGTTTCGAGTCGGTCGGACGTAGGATTCTCAAAGCAACTCATGGGCCGATCTCAATGCCAGGTTGAAGGAATACGACGAGGGCCCGGAAGAAGACGAAGCTTTGGGAGCAGGAAAGGGCCGCGATCGCCGTTCGTCGTCGCGCCCGGCAAACGAACTCCTCCATTCTTAAGAGGAGCCCTTTGGAAGCTGCCGCGGAGACAGGACGAATCCGGCCGGTCTCGGCACGGCTGTTGCTTCAAGGAGCCTCACGACTTTTCGATCCGCCTTCGAACGCCGAACCTTGCTTCTCGCGAAGGGGCATTCCTCTGATTCTGCATCTGAGACGGGATCACCATCGATTGCCTTCCGGCTTTCCGCCAGGCGGGGAGTTCCGGGCCTCGTCGAACGGGTCGGCCTTTCGATCTGGCGGGGAGGCCCTACGATGAGCGACCGCCGGCCCGAACGACGCGTCGCGAAGCCTGCCCCCGACGACGAGCGGGGCTGGCTCGCCATGCTGATCGATGTCCATCCCCTCCCGACGCTCGTCGTCGACACGGAGTCCGGCGACGTCGCGGCCGACAACCCGGCAGCGCGCTCCGTCCCGCTGCGGCCCCCGGCCGACGCGAGCGAACGCGAGAGCTTTTTCGCCGAGCTGAACGGCTCACGCGTCGACTTCGAGGGCCTGATCCGCGGGGCGATCGCCTCGGCCTCCGGGGAGGTCGAATTCTCGTGGTCTGCGCGAGGCCGGGACTTCGAGTTCCGCTCCTTCTGCCGCCCGCTGCCGCCGGCCGACGGCAGGGCGCCCCTGGCGATCCTCACCTTGCTTGACGTCACGGAACAGCGGTCAACCGAGCGGGAGATGAGGCGGGCGCTGGAGGTCCGCGACGAGTTCTTCTCCATCGCCACCCACGAGCTGAAGGACCCGCTTTTTTCGCTCCAGCTCTCCAGCCAACTTCTGGAACGCACGGCGACGCGTCAGGGGGAGGTTCCGCCCCACGTCCTCCACCATCTGGAGGTGAGCCAGCGGCAGGTCGAGCGCCTCTCGCGGCTCGTCGACAACCTGCTGGACGTCTCGCGGATCATGAATCGCCGGCTCCAGCTCGATCTGGAGACGCTCGACCTGGCCGACCTTGTGCGAGAGGCGGTCGGACGCTTCCAGGAACGCGCCGAGTCAGCCTCGACGCCGATCGCGGCCGAGGTCGCCGGGCCGATCATCGGTTATTTCGACCGCCTGAAGCTCGAACAGGTCTTCGGCAACCTCCTCGCCAATGCGCTCAAGTACGGCGGCGGCCGGCCCGTGACCGTGCGGGCTCGCGCCCATGGGGAGACGGCGGTCGTTGAGGTCGAGGACCAAGGCGTCGGGATCTCTCTCGCCGACCAGGCGAGGATCTTCGAGAGGTTCGAGAGAGCCTCGGAGGGGCATCGCAAGGAGAGCCTCGGCCTGGGCCTGTACATCGTCCGCTCGCTGGTCGAGGCCCACGGGGGGACGGTCGGCGTGCGGAGCGTGCCCGGCAAGGGGGCGACTTTCACCGTAACGCTGCCCAGGAAGCGCCTCTCCGTCGACGTCCGTTCGTCGGCCGAGGGGAGCGGGCTCGTTCCGGATCAGGGGTAGAAGAATGGCCGATGATCGCTTGAACGAGTCAACATCAGAGCAACCGCCGCCCGACGGCCTGGAGCGGGTCGAGAGCGGCATTCCGCGCCTCGACTACATCCTCAAGGGCGGCTTTTTGAAGGGCGGGACCTACAACCTGATCGGCCCGCCGGGGAGCGGCAAGACGATCCTGGGCAACCAGTTCTGCTTCAACCACCTCGCCCGCACCGACGGCAGTTGCGTCTATATCTCGCTGCTGGTCGAATCGCACGCCAAGATGCTCCGGCACCTCGCTTCCCTGAAGTTCTTCGATCGCGATAAGATCCCCGATCGGCTCTATTACGTCAGCGGCTACTCGTCGCTCCGCGAAGGAGGGCCCGACGCCCTTCTCGACCTCATTCGGGCGACGTTGCGAGACCGTCGGGCCACCTTGCTGGTCGTCGACGGCATGGAGAGCATCCGCCAGTTCGCCGATGGGGAGCAGAAGATCAAGGAGTTCGTCCACGAGCTTCAGGCGTTCACGGGCCTGATCGGCTGCACCTCGCTGCTGATGTGCTTCAAGGACCCGAGCTACTCGTTCACGGAGAACGCGGTGGTCGACGGCGTCGTCGAGTTGAGCGATCAGTTGATCGGCCCCCGCGCCGTCCGCGAGCTTGTGGTGCACAAGTTCCGCGGCGGGGATTACCTGCGGGGGCGGCACGAGGTCGAGATCACCGAAAGCGGCATCGTGATCCACCCCCGCACCGAGATCCAGTTCGACAAGCCGCCGGGCAGGGCGACCGAGCTGCGCGTCCGCATGCCGTTCGGCGTCGCCGAGCTGGACAAGATGACCTTCGGCGGCCTTCCCTCCGGTTCGACCACCGCGCTGCTGGGGGCCCCCGGGACGGGCAAGACGTTGCTCGGCCTTTCCTTCCTCGTCGAGGGCGCCAAGCAGGGCCACCACGGCACCTACTTCGGCTTCTACGAGCCGCCGCCTCGGCTGATGGAGAAGGCCAACCAGGTGGGCATCGAGCTTGAGAAATACGTCAAGGAAGGGCTGATCGATGTGGTCTGGCAGCCGCCGCTGGAGCACATGCTGGACTCCCTGGCCGAGCAGTTGCTGGAGAAGATCCGCGAGCACGAGCAGCCGCGACGGCGGCTTTTCTTCGACGGCGTGGAGGGCTTCCGGGCGGCCTCGGTCTACCCCGACCGGCTGCCTCGGTTCCTCTCGGCGTTCTGCAACCAGTTGCGGGCGTCTGACGTCACGGCCGTGATGACCGAGGAGCTGCCGCTCTTCCGGCCCGAGATCGACATGCCCAACCCGGAGCTGGCCAACGTCGTCGAGACCGTGGTCCTGCTCCGCTACGTCGAGCTTCGGTCGCAGCTCTACCGGCTGCTGTCGATCATGAAGATGCGCGAGAGCCGATACGACACCTCCATCCGGGAATTCAAGATCACCGACCAGGGCCTGGAGGTCGCCGACTCCTTCGAGAGCGCCGAGGCGATCCTGACGGGCTACGGCCGCCTCTCCGGATCGCCCTCGGTCAAGGAGGACCAACGATGAAGTGCATCCTCGTGGTCGACGACGAATTCGACCTGGTCGGCATGCTCCGCTCGATCCTCGAAGAAGAGGGTTACAGCACCGAGTCGTGCTCCAACGGTCGCGCCGCGCTCGAGCGGCTGAAGGCTTGCAAGCCCGACCTGCTGCTGATGGACGTCATGCTGCCTTACATCAGCGGTTTGGAGGTGCTTCGCACGATGAAGGAGACCCCGGGCCTGGACGGCGTTCCCGTGGTGCTGATGAGTTCGGTGCAGCCGGGCGTGAAGCAGCACGACTACCACTGGGACGCGTTCCTGCGGAAGCCGTTCGGTCTGGAGGACCTGCTGCGGACGGTCCGGGAATTCGCGGGCGCCCCCGACGAGGTCGTTCAGAGTTGAGGGGGGTCGTCTCGACGTGGGGGAAGCCGGGGCGAGCCTCGCCCGCTTGCGCCTTCCGTGGCGCCGGCTTCCAGGCGTCATGGCGCCCCCTCGCGCAGGGGGCGTCGCAGCCCCCGGTGTTCGGGGGCCGAGTGGAATGCTCGAATTGAGCTTCCTCAGCTCGATAGGGCTTCGCACGCGAGGCGCGAAGCCAGCAAGTCTTCCAGGACGAAGGGATCGAAGGGTTTGACCAGATACTGGTCGATCCCAGCCTCCTCGGCGCGCCGGTGATCGGACTCCTGATTGAAGCCCGAGGAGCACACGATGAAGACGTCTTTCCCGCCGGGCTGCTCGCGCAGTCGCCGGGCGACCTCGAAGCCGTCCATCAGCGGCAGCCCGAGGTCGAGCACCACGGCGTGCGGCCGCTGTTCTCGGGCGACTTGGAGCGCCTCGGGGCCGTCGTGGGCCTCGGCGGCCTCATAACCCCACGCTTGCAAGAGCATGGCCAGGCAGGCGGCCGTATCGACGTTGTCGTCGACGACGAGGATGCGAAGCGCGGAATGGGCATGTCCCCGCATGTTCCAACCTCGGGTGAGGATTCCATGGAGCTTAGTTCATCCGTGCATCGGAGATCATACCCGGATGCCAGACCTACGTCCAGCCGCGACGCTTTCGGAGAGGCTCCACATGGGGGCGACACGGCGTAAAGATGACTCTCGAAGCGGCGACAAATGCGGCTCTACCCACCACGCTCGCCGATGCTGGAGGACCTTGGCATGGAAGCCCAATAGGGTCCACTCCGCGGACCTTGTTAGGTCTCACCAGGGTGAAAGGGAACATTCCACCCGACACGTACGCCCGACGACTCGTTCGACATTGCCAGACCTGCTCTTCCGAATGGCCCGCACAGCAGACCCTACTCCTACTTTGGCCAAGGCCCCGGGGATTTCGATGGGACGAAAACCCCCGAGTTTACCTAGATCGCCGGCGATATTAAGAGCGACCCGAATGCCACGAAGATAGTGCACAAGGCCTTCGGCGTGAACGACTTGTCGCGTCTTGAAGGCTGAGGGGGCCCGAGGGCATCCTGGCGGTTTCTCGAGGACGCGCCGAGACGCCGCACGGAGCCCCCCCATGCCGACTCGCATCTTCACCATCCTCGGCCGCCTGCGCCAAGACGCCGCCGCCGCGATCTCGCCGAGGACGATCGAGGCGGCTTGCGAGAAGGCGGGATATCGTTGGAGGGCTCGCAAGCTTGGGCCGGTCGAGACGATCTCGCTGTTCCTTCTGCAGGTCTTGCTGAGGACACTTCGTGCCGGCATGTCGAGCGGCTCGGCGGTCAGGAGTTCAGCGACTCGGCCTACTGCCAGGCTCGACGTCGCATCCCCCTGGCGGTCTTCCTCGGGCTCGTCGAAGGGGTGGCCGCGGCCGTCCGGGGCACCTCGGAGGATTGCCGCTGGCGGGGCCATCGGCTCTGGGTCGAGGACGGCTCGAGCGTCTCCATGCCCGACGCGCCCGAGTTGCAGGCCCGCTTCGGCCAGCCCTCGGGCCAGCGGCCGGGGTGCGGCTTCCCGGTGGCCAAGCTGCTGGCTCTGTTCCACGTCGAGACGGGGATGCTCCTGCGGATGACGACCGCCCCGCTGCGGTCCCACGACATGGCCGGGGCCGGGGCGATCTCAAGCGAGTTGGAGCCGGGCGACGTCCTCCTGGGAGACCGCGGCTTCTGTTCCTATGCTCATCTGGCGATCTTGATCGGACGCGGCGTTTTCGCGGTCTTCCGCATGCACCAGCGGCTGAACGTCGACTTCACGCCGGGGCGGCCGACGGCGCGGAGGAAGGGCCCGTATCCTCGGCCCCAGGGCCTGCCGAGCTCGCGATGGGTGCTGACGCACGGGCCGTGGGATCAGGTGGTCGCCTGGCCCAAGCCCAAGGCCCGACCCGAGTGGATGACGGCCGAAGAATACGCGACGCTGCCGGACGAGATCCTGGTCCGCGAGTTGCGGTACGAGGTGGCGACGCCGGGCTATCGGGTGCGACGATTGACGCTGGCGACGACTCTCCTGGACGCGGCGATGCACCCCGCGACGGAACTGGCGGAAGTCTATTACAAGCGATGGCGCGTGGAGCACGATTTCCGACATCTGAAGATCACGATGAACATGGACGTGCTCAAGTGCATGACGGTGGACGGCGTCCTGAAAGAGCTGGCGATGTACGCGATCGCGTACAACCTGGTGCGCTCGGCGATGCTGGAGTCGGCGCGGACGCAACGAGTCGACCCCGACCGCCTCAGCCTGATCGACGGCCTCCGCTGGCTGACCGGCATGCCGGGCGACGGCGACACGCCGATGCTGGTCGTCAACCCGTGCCGCCGCGGCCGCTACGAGCCGCGTGTCAAGAAACGCCGCCCCAAGAAGTACATGCGGATGACCAAGCCCCGGCGCGAATACCACGAAGACCTAATCCAGCAATGGTTTGCGGCTTAACTTCGTGGCATTCGGGTCACTGCTAAATTCCGTGGAGATCCAGGCGATATGGGCTGTCCTCGTTCAGTCCTCTGCTCGACTTTCTCCGGGAGAGAAGCCCAGCCCAGTAGGGGCCGCTCGGCGGAGCTTGTTAGGTTTCATCAAGGTGAAAATGCGGCCGCCCGGCATGCGCGCCTGACGCGACTGCGGCATCGCGAGACCTGATCTTCCGAATGGTCCCAACAGCGGGCCCTACTCCTCCCGCATCTCACCTTCCTGTCTTCATTCGCCGAATTGGGACAGCTTGACCGGGGGTTGATCGTCGAACTGGACGGAGATCACCAGGGTTCCCCCCATCGCTTCGACGTACTTCCGGAGGGTGCTCACATAGACGTCGGTCCGCCTTTCCAACCGGCTGACGGCCGCCTGCGTGGTCTTCAACGTCGCGGCCATCTCGACCTGTGAGCGGTGTCGGGCTTCCCTCAGTTGGCGAAGGGACGCCTCCCGCTCGACGGCCCTGGCCATGCTGGCTTCCACTTCGGCCCGTTCCTCGGCCGGCAGCTTCGCCAGATAGTCCTCCAGCTTGATCGCCATCGCTCGGTCCTTTCCAGGTGTCGGTTGTATCGTTCCTCGGCGATCGAGACCAGGTCATACGGAACTCCAGCCTGGCTCTCAAGGGGAGCGATCTAGGGGGCCTTCGAGCGGTCGTCTCCATCGGTCTCGACGTTCCGGTTGAGGCGAATGGGCAGCGGCCGGCGGCGGCGATTCGCCGGAATTCTCGGGGCTCTGGAGACCACAGTATTGAATAGAGAGACATGCTCGCGCATGCGCTGCGATCGGCCGGGATGGGGATCGCTCGGGTGAGGGGACGTGGGGGGAGGCGGCGGAAGATGACACCACTCGCTGAATACCGTCGACGCTCGTCGGAAGCCACTTCTGAATCAAGGGGGCAGATCGGGCGCCCTGGCCACGCTTGTGTGGCCAGGCGATCGGCGATGGTCACACGGTCGGCCCCAGCGGTTCATGGCCACGTAGGCGTGGCCTGGGCTCCCAGGTCCGCCGTTCTTCAGAGCCGTTGCGCGAGGGGTATCCGGAAAATGGTCGATCAAAGCCAATTCTGGGATCCGGCGAACCGCCTCAAGTTTCAATGGGGAAAACGTTTGCGTCGCCTTCGCGGGCTGGGTGACGGGAGCGATCGAAGCCAAAGGGAGCCAATGGTTCGGGCGGAGAAGGTTGTAGCGGGTTCTCAGGTTGGATTAGGAGCCGACGGCGGTCGTCCCCCTCATCGGATCGCTTCGCGATCTGTCTTCCCCCGCGAGGAGGGAAGACTGTGCGGACCAATTGCCCGGAGCTTGTTGCGTTCGGCGAAACTGGTCGATCGGAGCCAATTGCGGGGAGCCGCGGAGTGGCGTAAGCGGGTGTTGAACAAAGGTTTGCGGCCAGCGGGCGACGGGCGGGCCGTCGACGAACGGAGCCAAACGGAGCCGGTGGTGGGAGTGGGATTGGAGCAGGACGGGAGTGGAGGCGGTGTTCAGCGGTTGGGCTTGTCGGTTCCTCCTGGGTCGGGTTTAATGTCTAAGGAAAGGCACCAGATCCCCCCGACCTCGATCGACGCCCCGGGCCCGACCTGAACCCCCGTCTCGTCCGTTCGGTTCTCGTCGATCGTTCAAGATCGCGTCACGACGTGTGATGTGTTCGGCCTGTGGGTCGGGCTGTCCCGGAGCTTTTCCCGATGCACGATCGCATCGCCTATCAGGGCATCACCTTCGACGACGTCCTCCTTGAGCCGGGATACTCCGACTACCTCCCTCGGGAGGTCGACGTCCGCACCAATTTGACGTCCAGCATCGCGCTGAACATCCCGATTCTGTCCTCCCCCATGGACACGGTGACCGAGGCCGAACTGGCCATCGCGCTGGCGCAGGAAGGCGGCCTGGGGGTCATCCACAAGAACCTCTCGATCGAGGAGCAGACCCGAGAGGTCGACAAGGTGAAGCGGTCCGAGAACGGCGTGATCGTCGACCCGATCACCCTGCCGCCGGACGCCACCGTGGGCGAGGCCCGGAAGATCATGTCCGGGCACAACATCTCGGGCGTGCCGATCACCGTCAACGGCCGGTTGATGGGGATCCTCACCCGTCGCGACCTGCGGTTCCTGGAGTCGAACGACCTCCGTATTGAGGAGGTCATGACCAAGGAGAACCTGGTCACCGCCCCCGCCGACACCCGCCTGGAAGAGGCGGATCGGATTTTAACGAAGAATAAGGTCGAGAAACTTCTGCTGGTTGACGATGAATACCGACTGAAGGGTCTCGTCACGATCAAGGACATCGACAAGCTGCACCGGTATCCCAACGCCTGCAAGGACGCGCGCGGGCGGCTGCGGGCCGGAGCCGCGGTGGGCGTTCACGACTATGAGCGGATCGCCTCGCTGCTGGAAGCGGACGTCGACGTTCTGATCGTGGACTCGGCCCACGGGCACAGCAGGAACGTGGTGGAGACGGTTCGCAAGATCAAGCGCGAGTTCCAGATCCAGGTGGTCGCCGGCAACGTGGCGACGGCCGAAGGGGCGAAGGCCCTGGCGGACGCCGGCGCGGATGCGGTGAAGGTCGGGATTGGACCGGGCTCAATCTGCACGACGCGGGTGGTCTCGGGCGTGGGAGTGCCGCAGATGACGGCGATCGCCTCGGCGGCCAAGGCGCTGGGGGGCTCGGTCCCGATCATCGCCGACGGCGGCATCCGATACTCGGGCGACATCAGCAAGGCGATCGCCGCCGGCGCCCACTGCGTCATGATCGGCGGTCTCTTCGCCGGACTGGCGGAGAGCCCCGGCGACACGATCATCTACCGCGGCCGGAGCTTCAAGACGTATCGCGGGATGGGATCCCTGGGCGCGATGGCCAAGGGCTCGCACGAGCGCTACCGTCAGGAAGCCGCCAAGCCGTCTGAAACCAAGACCGGGGCCGCCCCGAAGCTCGTCCCCGAAGGGGTCGAGGGCCGGGTGCCGTACAAGGGCCCGCTGGCCGATTACGTGTTCCAGTTGGTCGGAGGCCTCCGGGCCGGGATGGGATACTGCGGGACGAAGACGATCGAGGACCTGCGGACCAAGAGCCGGTTCATCCAGGTGACCTCGGCGTCGGTCCAGGAAGGCCACCCGCACGACATCGCCATCACCCAGGAAGCCCCCAACTACACCAGCTACAGCGGAGAATCCGAGGGAGGCCGGTCCCAGGTCTGAGCGACCGGCCCCGCTGAAGAAAGCCGAAGGCGTCGGGAACTCTCGTCTCCACGTCGTCCCTATTGGGTTCTCAGGGGGTCGCGAGACGACCCCCGCCGTGAAACGAGTCCTGGTCCACGTTCGCCAGTCAGTCCAAATCAAGTCAGGAGGCGTCGGGGCGCGGAGGTCTTCCAGCCCGCGACGCCGATCCCCAGGACGGGGGTCAGCGGAAGCATCGACGATGTTCGACCCGGGCCGATCCGGGGGCCTCGCGCCCTCGGCCGCGGTCCGTTGACGAGCCGGCGCTCCTCGGGGCGTCGAGCGTTCCAGGAAAGCAAGGAGGCGTGGCTTGCGTCGCACAACCTCGGCATTGACCACGACGATCTTCGGGGCCGTGCTTTCGGCCTCGACGGTCTCGGCCCAGCAGTCGCAGCCGCCGGACAGGCTGAACGGCGGGGCGTCCGCCGACGCCGACGCCGGATTCGGCATGGCCGCCGCGCGGGGCGCCCGCCACCTCCTGCGCACCGGCCTGGACTACATCGAATACCAGGAGTTCGACCGGGCCTTGAAGTACCTCCGCGAGGCGGAGAAGCGCCAGGCCGAACTCAACGGTCCGGAGCGAACCAAGCTCAAGCAGGCTCTCGACCGCGCCCAGCGCGGGACGCGTGAGGCCATCGGCTCGGAGAAGCCCTACGCCGTCAGCCAGCGGTCGCTCCGCTCCGGCGGCTTCGCGCCGGCGACCAACTCGACGGCCGTCGCCGACAAGACCCGCGACCGCGCCGTGACCCGCGAAGGGGACGACCGGCCCGAGCCCATCCGCCTGGCCGGCGGCGAGGCCCCCGAGCCGGCCCCGGCTCCGTCGGCCGCGTCGCGTGCCCGAGTCGCTGCCGCGCCGGCCCCGCTCCCGGAGATCCCCGACGCCCCGCCGATCGAGGTCCCCGCGGCCCCCAAGCGGTCGCGTTGGGAGATGCCGTCCTCGGCCAGGGCCGTCGGCGAATCGGCTCTCGCCGACGCCATGAAGGTCCCCACGGCCCCGAAGGTCGTCCCGATCGAGCCCGTCGCGACCGCCCCGAAGTCGATCGCGGCCGCCGCGGCTGAAGCCGCCGACTCCGCGCCGGCGCCCTTGCCCGAACAGGCCTCGGCCGCCATGCAGGCCCAGGCCGACCTGGTGACGCCCTTCCCGACGCTGGACCCTGCGCCGGCCGCCGCCGCTGACTCGGCCGTCACTCGCTCCCGGTCGGCCATGACCGCCGCGCCCGCTCCGACCGCCGAACCGGCCCCGGCACCGGCCCCGGCCGCCGCTCCCGAGCCGATCCGGCTGGAACTGCCCGACGAGTTGCCCGATCCCGCGGGACTCGCCGGCGCGAGAAGCGCCCCCGCGCTCCATCGCGACTCCACCGAGACGCCCGCGCAGGACCCGGCCGAGACGCCGGCCGCTGAGGCCGTCCCGACCCCCGCCGAGGAACCGGCCCCGGCCCCCGCCGCGATGCCGGTTCCCGTCGACCCGGGTCCCGCTCCGGCCGCCGAGACGCTCTCGACCCCGGCGCCCGCCGCCGAGGCCGTCCCGACCCCGGCCGAGGAGCCCGCTCCCACGCCGACCCCGGCTCCCGCCGGCATGAGCGACCCGATGCTGGACCTCCCGGCGCTGCCGAGCGAGCTTCGCGGTGCGGCCCCGGCTCCTCAGCCGAACGACGGCCTGCCGCCGCTCCCCGGCGAGACCGGTCCCGCTCCAGCCATGCCCGCCCCGGCTCAGGACCTCCCTCAGCTTCCCGAGTCCGATCCGACGCCCGCCTTCACCCCGGTCTCCGACCTGGGCGCCGCCCCCAGCGCGGCCGAGGCCGCCGGCTTGAACCCCCAGTCGCCGGCGGCGGCCTCCGGGTTCGTCCCCCCTCGCGCCACGGCCTCCTCGACCCTCTCGCCCGACCTTGAGCGGAGCGTCGAGGCCATCGCCCGCCGCCAGGAGCAAGAGGACCGCGCCCGCCTGGCCCGTCGCCAGCAGCCCGCGATCGAGCCCGAAGCCGGCTACGACCCGAACCGCGACCTCTCGGCCGACAGCCGGATGCAGACGCAGATCGACATCAGCCGGGCCCCCAGCCCGGCCGAGGCCCGGCCGATCAACGCCGTCCCCGTCCCCGAGGACTGGGTTCCGCTGGGCGCCCGGACCTGGAGCCCCCAGCGCAAGTACTGGGCGGCGGCCGCGACCTGCCACCTGCCGCTCTACTTCCAGGACCCCATGCTGGAACGGTACGGCCACAGCGTTGAGCAGTACCTGGGCCCCGCCGGCCGCTACTTCACCTACCCGGTCGACAACCACAAGCAGTCGACCCAGCGGATGCAGATCCTCCAGCCGTTCGCCTCGGCCGGCCAGTTCGCCTTCCAGATCCTCACCTTGCCCTACGCCCTGGTCGTCGATCCCCCGTGGGAGGCTCAGTACGACCTGGGCTACTGGCGCCCCGGCGACAAGATCCCGACCGATATGTACTACCTCCCCGTCCACGGCACCGGCCCGCCCCTCAAGGGCAAGAACTACTGAGC
This sequence comes from Paludisphaera rhizosphaerae, assembly GCF_011065895.1. Classification (NCBI taxonomy): domain Bacteria; kingdom Pseudomonadati; phylum Planctomycetota; class Planctomycetia; order Isosphaerales; family Isosphaeraceae; genus Paludisphaera; species Paludisphaera rhizosphaerae. Next base: position 25,488 of record NZ_JAALCR010000047.1, read on the forward strand.
CGAACCCTCGGGAAGACGTACCAACGACGACGGCCGCCGGACCTCCCGGCGGCCGTCGTCGCTTCGAACGGCGAAGACCGAATCAGGCGGCCGAGATCGCGACGTCCCGTTGAAGGTCTAACGACCAGCCGGGATCGCCGAGGATGCTTGGGCTCGCCGTTCGTCGATCAAGCGAGATCTCAACGCGATCGGATTCGTCGCGCGACGTCTTCGCCGATGGAGAGACGTCCGCCAGGGCTGCGACCGGGTATTCGGCGACGGTTTCGCCCTCGATCAGGAAAATGTCGCCGCCGACGGCGAACGCCTCGACCACGTCGCAACGCGTCGTTGAGACGATGACGTCTTCGTGCATCTGATCCCGGCGACGCAGGAAGCGGTCGGCGAGCCCTGGCAGAGTGATGAACTCGCGGTCGGTCAGAAGAAAGACGTGCCCGCCTGAAGACAGGACGGAATACGCTGTACCCTCAAGGTCGCCGAAAGCGAGCGCCACCGGAGGCTCGTCGCTGAGCACATCAGCGATGAAGAACAGGCTCAGGTCGCGGCCGACGCCGATCGCCGCATATGGGAATTCCGCGATCCCCGGCGAGCAAACGTCGACGACGTCGCGACCCTCGAAACGATGGACGACCAGCCTAGGACCGCTCCGGGGCTCGACCAACGCTAGCAGGCCGTCCCTTCGCGCGGCGCAGGCGAAAACCTCCCCGGCCGTCCCGCCTCCGAGTCGGGCGATCTTGCAGCAGTTGAACAGAGCCTGAGCGTCCTGGATGATCGCCCCCCGAATCGACCGCGTCTCGGCCGGACTCAGGATCAGGACGCCGTCGGGCCCGATTGGAGCGACGAACCCGCCGTGGTCCGAGGCGACGATCCCGTGCGCGCCTCCAGGATACTGCGTCGGATACCGTCCCAGGTCGAAAGGATTGCTCCCCTTGCGATAACCGACCACGACCTCGGACCTCGAGCTGATCGCGACGTCCGCCCCACTGAATGCGACGCCGTTGATGGGCTCGATCGTGATCCCTTCGAGACAGGGAAGCCCAAGGCTAGGACCGTGGGGAAGAATGATGAGTTTTCCATCCTCGGCGCCGAAGCAGGGCGTTTCGGTCCAGGCGTATCGGCCGCACCAACTGATTCTCTCGCCGAGGAAGCGATGGCCGTGGCCTTCGATGATCCGGTTCATATCGCCCTCCCCGCCTTCAGCCGAGACGCCTGCTTCTCCTGCAGAATCCCTGCCTGGACCATCTTGTCGACGGCCTCTCGAGGCGGCCGCGCCTTACGATCCGCGTCGTCGCGGCGGAGGATGGGCCAGCAGGGATAACCGTGCCAGGCCTGATTCAAAGGGGTTACGGGGAACTCGGCGACCTGTTCCTCCCGCGTGCCGATTACCGCGAAACGACCGTCTTCAAGTCGCCGTACCCCGTAGAGATCCCCTTTGTGGTCCGAGAGGTCGTGAAAGTCGGCCACGTCGAAAACGTTGAACTCGTCCTCGCGGCTGAGATCTCGCGCCCATTGGGCGTGCTGAGAACGACCCGCTTGATGATGTTTCACGTAGAAGAAGTATCGGAGCCTGCGCCGGCGCGTCCGAACTGGGTGTTCGGGCCCGACGTCCTCGCCAGTCGACATTGCCGCAGACTCCGCATTCCGTCCTTCAGCATCGCGACCTCGTCATTCCATCTTATCACTGCAAGAAGCGGCCATCAAAGTATCGCGATCCTCACCGCGGCCTCCTCGGGTTGCCGGAACTCGTAAGATCGATAGCGAGGTTCGGATCGAAGCGTTCGCAGGAGGATCGATCATGCAGATGCGCACGAGCGCGGCGGCGTTGGGGGGCTTGATCGCGATCGCCATCGCGATCCTGGGAGCTTCGAAGACGGAGCCGGAGCAGGCGCTGCCGCCGGGGCCGCTGGGGGACGTTGTTCGGCTGGGCGAGAAGCTCGTGCGGGAGACGGCGACGCATCCGCTGTCGAAGCCTTACGTCGGCAACGCGCTGAACTGCGGGTCGTGCCACCTCGACGGCGGCCAGGACCCGAAGGCCGGGACGTTTCTGGGAACGGCGACGGCCTATCCCGCGTACTCTCCGCGCGAGGGGCGGGTCATCACGTTGGAGGATCGGATCCTCAACTGTTTCATGCGGAGCTGCAACGGCGTCCGACCGCCGCTGGGGGGCGAGGTCTCGGTGGCCATGGCCGCCTACATCACCTGGCTCTCGGGCGATCGTCCCGTCGCCATGAACCCGAGCCGACCCGCCGGGCCGGGGGCGATCAAACCGCTGGGCGTGGACGCGGCCTCGGCCGACCCCGAACGCGGCCGGGCCGTCTATGCTGAGAAGTGCGCCGATTGCCACGCCGCCAACGGCCAGGGGCGCAAGGCCAACCCGCCAGTCTGGGGCGACCGCTCGTACAACCAGGGCGCCGGCCTGGCGCAGGCGCCCCAGCTCGCCGCCTGGCTGAAGGTCGCCATGCCCCTCGACGACCCCGACCTGACCGACCAGGAGGCCCTCGACGTCGCCGCCTTCATCAACAGCCACGACCGTCCCGCGTTCCGCCTGGAAGACCACTTGCCGCCGCCGGCGAAGCTCGGCGAATACAACGCGGCCGACGCCTCGCGATAAGCGGAGGCGTCGACCGCCGACGGATTCATCGCTTGCCGTTCGAGGCCAGGTCGACGACGGCGTCGAACGGGGAGTGAACGGGGGCGACGAAGCTATTGTCGTGAGCCACGACCCCCTGCGTGCCCACGCAGAAGGCGTCGCCGCCGACGAGGGCGAGGTTGAACACCGGCTGGACTCGGTCCTTCTCCACGGCCTGCACCACCGTCGAGCCGCCGACCGTCCGCAGACGGTCGCCCGGCTTCAGGTCTCGAGTCATGACCCATCCGTGGCCCGCTTTCCAGAAGCGGTGGATGCCCGTCGCCACGACCTCGTCGCCCCCCAACGCGATGCGGAAGGTCTCGTTGGGCGGGTTGTGGTAGGCCGTCTCCACGGCCTGGAAGCGAAACTCGCCGGTGGTCGTGTCCTGGGCCAGCACCTGGTCACCGGCCTGGATCGTCTCGATCGGTCGCGGCCCCTGGAGCGTCCGCACCATCGTCCCAGCGGCGAAGCAGGAATGCGTGACCTGGAACCCGATAAGCGTCCCCGTCGGCTGCACGACGGCCTGTGGCTGGTAGGCGAGCGGAACATCCTCGACATAGGTCGCCGGAGGCTCCGAGGCCGACCGAATCGGCGCGGCGTAACCCTCCAGGTCGACGGCCCACGTCAACCACTTCTCCCGGTCGTCGCCAAGATCCCGACCGCTTACGTCCTTGAGCACGGCCAGGGCTCGCTCGTTGACCTCGCGCCGGGGGGCGTTCTGGGCCTCGATTCGGTCGACGTCCTGTTGCATCTGGCTGCGGGCGACCAGGACCGACGCTCTCGCCTCGGCCATCATCTGCTCGATCGGGATCCCCAGAAGTTCCTCGTAGAACGGCTCCAGACGGCCGCCAGTGCCGGCCGTGTCTCGAAAGACCGGGTACACGGTTTCCTGCGGGAGCTTCGCCACCAGTCCCTGGGCTTGATCGGCGGACAGGCCGGCGGCGCCGAGGGCCGAATTCAGGGCCTGGTTCTGCGCGAGGCCGGTCGGAATGTGGATCGCCCCGTTGGAGATCGTCGACCCTTGGAAGCCCGGCGTGAAGGTGGCCACTTGCCCCGAGTTCAGGTCGGCCCAGCCGACCGTGGGGCCTTTGTAGAGGCGTCCGGTCGGCCGCATCGCGACTAATCGACCGGACTCGTCCCGGCCGAGGAAATCCGTCTGCGCGACCCCAGGGACCTGGAGCGGCGTGTAGCGCCTTCGAAGGTTCGCGTCCCGCCCCTCGACGAACAACTCGCCCTGAGATCCGACGCCCTCGACCGGCTTGACCTTGTACTTGATCTCGTCACGAAGCAGCCCGGCGAGCAGTGACGCGTATTCACGGGCGTCGCGGCCTCGGAGCAAGCGACCGGCGTCGGCGCGGATGGCGGAGTGCGGGCTGAAAACGGCGATGAGCGCCAAGGCGGCGGATGCGGACGGGGCGTCAATCCGACTGAGGACATCGACACCCACGCGCTGGCGCCCCTCGTCACCGCCGCGGATGAAGATCTGCCAGACGGAGGATGCAGCGCGGGGATCGGCGACCGCCGCGAGTTCCGCCTCGGCCTCGGCTCGCTTGACCTTGTCCCTGCTCCCTAGCTCCGCGCGGATCTTCTCCAGCCTGGGCCGCCACTTTTTGTCGGACTTCGCCTGGGCCTCGCGCTCGGCTTTCGCAGCCGTCTCGACCTCCGGATTCACCCACCGGCCGCCGACCTTCTTGAAGCCCAACCGCCGAATCGCGCCTTCGCGGTCCGGGTCGAGTTGGAGCGTGCGATGCAGGTGGGCCAGCATCGGCTGGGTCAGCCCCTTTTCCTCGCACCAGAGGGCGAGCTTGTACTGGTCGTCGGCCTTGTCGGCGGTCCTGGCTCGACGCTCCAGGTACTCGGACATCAGAGCGCTCTGCTGGGGCGAGTTCTCCACGGCCTTGGCCACGTCGTCGGCGCGCATCCACTTGCCGTCGCGTTGGACCTGCCCCAGCAGACCGCGGGCCTTGGCGTTGTTGGGGTCGAGGAGGACCGCGCGCGTCAGGTGCTTGAGGCGTTCGGCGGGCATGCCGTGGGCCTCGCACCAGAGGGCCAGCTTCACCTGGGCGTCGGCGTCGCGGCCCGCCGCTGCGGCCGCTGCATCATAGGCGGAGCGGTCGGCGTCGGTCGATCCGTCGGGCGCTCCGAACATGGTCAGGCCGATCACGAACGCGAACATCATGGTAAACACTCCCCGATACCAAGAACCCCCGAAGGCCGCCGCTCAGGGCCGCGACCCGGCGACCAGTTCCGCCGTGGCCGGCACGCCGTCGAAGGGTTGCGCCACGGGTTCGACGAAGCCGTTGTCGTGAGCCACCAGGCCGAGCTCGCCGACGCAGTAGTTGTCGCCGCCGGCGAGCAGCAGGTTGAAGACCGGCTGGACCTTCTCCTTCTCGGCAGAGACGACTTCCACCACGCCGCCGACGGTCCGCAGCTTGTCCCCGGCCTTGATCTCGCGGGCCATGACCCAGCCCTCGCCGGCCTTCCAGAAGCGGTGGATGCCGGTAGGGTGGACCGCCTCTTTGCCGAGGTCGATCTTGTAGGTCCAGTTGGGCGGGTTGTGCATCACCTCCACGACCGGCTGGTACGACAGCTTGCCTGTCGTCGTGTCCTGCGACAGCACCAGGTCGCCCGGCTGAATGGTTTCGATCGGCCGGTCCCCCTGGATCGTCCGCACTGGCGTCCCCCCCGCGAAGCACGACGGGCCGATGCGCAGGCCGACGACGGACGACGTCACGACGGACATGGCCTGGGGTTGGTAGGCGATGGGGACGTCCTCGACGATCGTGACCGGCGGCGAGGTATCGCCCCGCAACGGCTGGCCGTAGCCCAGGACGTCGATCACCCAGCTCGTCCATCGGTCCCGGTCGACGCCCCGGTCCTCGCCGCTGACAGCCTTGAGGACGGCGACGGCGCGGTCGTTGACCTCGCGGACCGGCGCGTTCTGCGCCTCGATCCCCGCCATGTCCGCCGCGAGTTGCTGCCTGGCGACCAGGGCCGACGCCCGGGCGTCGGCCTCCATCTGCTGGATCGGGATCTGGACGGCCTCCTGGATGATCGGTCGCGTCGTGAATCCGGATGCGGCGATCATCGCCACCGTGGCGTCCCGGGTGTTCAATCCCTGCTGCATCTGGCCGAGGATCCTCTGGCTCACCGCCGACGGGACCCCGACTCCCTGCAAGAGCGCCCCGGCGATCGCGGGGTTCTGTTGGGCGGACAGGGAAGATGTTCCGATCGTGCTCACCCCCGGAGGCACCATGGGGAGGCCCGTCACGAAGGAGTCCGTAATCAGCGGCCCATCATACCCCGGAGCGGCGTACGTCATGCCGGGACCGCCGGAGATCATCTCCAGCCCAACACGGCTGTCTGTGATCGCCCCCACGTACGTCCAGAGGGGTCGATTGACGACGGCGTTCCCGTTCGCATCCCTTCCCATCCAGTCGCCGGGGAGTATGGAGGGCCCCTGAAACGGCCGGTAGAGCCGCCGCACGTTCTTATCCTTGGTCTCCACCACCAGCTCGCCCGGCCCTCCCGGCCCCTCCACTGGTTTGACCTTGTACTTGATTTCTTCCTGGATCAAGTTCGCCAGGAAGCCGGCGAACTCCCGGGGGTCGCGGCGCTGGAGCAATGAGGCGGCGTCCGCGCGGAGCATCGCATGCGGGCTGAAGACCGCGAGCGTCGCCAGCGCGACCGACGCGCCGGGGCCCTCGATCCGGCTCAGCACGTCGACGGCGAGTTTCTGCCGCGATTCGTCGCCGCCCTGGACGAACACATGCCAGAGCGCCGGCACGGCGCGAGGATCGGCGACCGCCGCCAGTTCCTCCACCGCCAGGGCCCGCTTCGCCCTGTCCTTGCCGGCCAGCGCGGCGCGGATCTTCTCCAGCCTCGGCCGCCACTCCTTGTCGGCCTTCCCCTGGGCCTCGCGCTCGGCCTTGGCGACGGACTCAGCCTCGGGATTGACCCAGCGCCCGCCGATCTTCTTGAACCCCAACCGACGCCACGCACCCTCGCGGTTCGGGTCGAGCTGGAGCGTTCGATGCAGGTGGGCCAGCATCGGCTGGGTCAGCCCCTTCTCCTCGCACCACAGCGCCAGCTTGTACTGGTCGTCGGCCTCGTCCTTCGCCTTCACCCGGCGGGCGAAGTATTCGTCCATCAACGCCTTTTGATCGGGAGAGTTCTCGATCGCCTTCGCCACGTCCTGGGGCCGCATCCATTTGCCGTCGCGTTGGACCTGCCCCAGCAGGCCGCGAGCCTTGGCGTTGTCGGGGGCGAGAAGGACGGCACGGGTGAGGTGCTTGAGACGCTCGGCCGCCATGCCGTGGGCCTCGCACCAGAGGGCGAGCCTGACCTGGGCGTCGGCGTCGCGGCCCGCCGCTGCGGCCGCTGCTTCATAGGCGGAGCGGTCGGCGTCGGTCGATCCATCGGGCGCCGCCGCCAACACGGCCAGGCCGATCATGAGCGTGAAGAACATGGCAAGGGCTCCTCGGACGCGGTCGTGGGAAAGGGAGAGTTCCGCAGGTTGACCGTCAGGGCTTCGTCGAGGCCAGTTCGGCGGTCGTCGGCACGCCGTCGAAGGGCTGCGCCACCGGTTCGACGAAGCCGTTGTCGTGCGCCACCAGGCCCAGGCCGCCGACGCAGTAGTTGTCGCCGCCGGCGAGCAGCAGGTTGAACACCGGCTGGACCTTCTCCTTTTCCGCGGAGACGACCTCGACCACGCCGCCGACGGTCCGCAGCTTGTCTCCGGTCTTGATCTCGCGGGCCATGACCCAGCCCTCGCCGGCCTTCCAGAAGCGGTGGATGCCGGTGGGGTGGACCGCCTCTTTGCCGAGGTCGATCTTGTAGGTCCAGTTGGGCGGGTTGTGCATCACCTCCACGACCGGCTGGTACGACAGCTTGCCTGTCGTCGTGTCCTGCGACAGCACCAGGTCGCCCGGCTGAATGGTTTCGATCGGCCGGTCCCCCTGGATCGTCCGCACCGGCGTCCCCCCCGCGAAGCACGACGGGCCGATGCGGAAGCCGACGAAGGACAGTTTCGTGGTGAAGGGGACGGCGGGCTGGTAGGCAATCGGAACGTCTTCGATATAAGTCGGTTTGGGCCCGGAATCATAGCGGGTCGGCCGCCCGTAGCCCTGCAGATCGACGACCCAATCCATCCATTGTTCGCGGTCGATTCCGTAATCTGCTCCGCTCGTCGACTTCAGCACGGCAATGGCGCGATCGTTGACCTCACGGATCGGGGCGTTGTAGGCCTCAAGATTCCGGACCTCTGCAGCGAGTTGCTCGCGCGCCACCAGGGTGGAAGCATTCACCTGAGCCTTCAATTGGTCGTAGGAGAACTGCTGCGATGCCAAGAGGAGTGGTCGAACCGTACTGCCTTCACGCGGGCCCTCGATCATCCAGGCCACATGCGCAGGAGGCGCGGTGAGCGAATCGCCGAGCCGTCCGCTCAACGCGGCCGAGACACCGCCCGCCTGGAGAATCGAGGCGACATGGCCCGATGATCCCGTCATCGAAATTCCGGCCAAGGCCAAAGCCCCTCGCGGATCTTTCGCATACGACTCAGGATTAAGCGTCAAGGGAGAGGCGCCAGCGATGATCTCACCGCGAATCATTCCGACCGTTCGATCGACAATCAGGTTCCCGTAATCGCCGACGACAAGGCGATCCTGAAAGCCAAGCTCCAGTCGCGGCGGAGTGTATCGTCGTATGACGTTGGCGTCCTTCGTCTCCACGGTCAGCCCGCCCTGGGAGCCAGGGCCGTCGATCGGCTTGACCTTGTACTTGATCTCGTATTGGATCAGGTTCGCCAGAAAGCCGGCGAACTCGCGCGGGTCGCGGCGTTGCAGCAGCGCGGCGGCGTCTGCGCGGATCCCTGCGTGCGGGCTGAAAACGGCGAGAGTGGCCAGTGCGACCGACGCTCCGGGGCCCTCGATCCGGCTCAGCACGTCGACGGCGAGTTTCTGCCGCGATTCGTCGCCGCCCTGGACGAACACGTGGCTGAGCGCAGGCACGGCGCGGGGGTCCGCAATCGCCGCCAGGTCCTCGGCCGCCTGGGACCGCTTAGCCCGGTCCTTGCCGGTCAGCGCCGCGCGGATCTTCTCCAGCTTGGGCTTCCACTCGTGGTCGGCCTTCGCCTGCGTTTCACGTTCGGCCTTGGCGAGGGCCTCAACCTCGGGGTTCACCCAGCGGCCGCCGACCTTCTTGAACCCCAGCCGACGCCAGGCGCCCTCGCGGTTCCCATCGAGCTGGAGCGTCCGCCGCAGGTGCGCGATCATCGGCTGGGTCAGACCCTTCTCCTCGCACCAAAGCGCCAGCCTGTACTGGCCGTCCGCCTCATCCTTGGCCTTCACGCGGCGGGCGATGTACTCGTCCATCAACGCGCGCTCATTGGGCGATTGCTCGATCGCCTTCGCTACGTCCTGGGGCCTCATCCACTTGCCGTCGCGTTGGACCTGGCCGAGCAGGCCGCGAGCCTTGGCGTTGTCGGGGGCGAGAAGGACGGCACGGGTGAGGTGCTTGAGACGCTCGGCCGCCATGCCGTGGGCCTCGCACCAGAGGGCGAGCTTCACCTGGGCCTCGGGATCGCGACCCGCCGCCGCGGCCGCTGCTTCATAGGCGGAGCGGTCGGCGTCGGTCGATCCGTCGGGCGCCGCCGCCAACGCGGCCAGACCGATCATGAGCGTGAAGAACATGGCAAGCGCTCCTCAGACGCGGTCGCGGGGAAGGGAGAGTTCCACAGGTTGACCGTCAGGGCTTGGACGTCGCTGTCAGTTCCGCCGTGGCCGGCACGCCGTCGAAGGGCTGCGCCACGGGCTCGACGAAGCCGTTGTCGTGAGCCACCAGGCCGAGACCGCCGACGCAGTAGTTGTCGCCGCCGGACAAGAGCAGGTTGAAGACCGGCTGGACCTTCTCCTTCTCGGCGGAGACGACTTCCACCACGCCGCCCACCGTCCGCAGCTTGTCGCCGGCCTTGATCTCGCGGGCCATGATCCAGCCGTGTCCGGCCTTCCAGAAGCGGTGGATGCCCGTCGGGTGCACGGACTCGCCGCCGCCGAGGTCGATCTTGTAGGTCCAGTTGGGCGGGTTGTGGAGCACCTCCACGACCGGCTGGTAAGAGAGTTTCCCCGTGGTCGTGTCCTGGGAGAGGACGAGGTCGCCGGGGCGGATCGACTCGATGGGGCGATCGCCCTGCTGCGTACGCACGGGTGTACCGCCCGCGAAGCAGGAGGGGCCGACGCGGAAGGCGAGGACCTCGACCGTCGGCTTGGGTGCGGACTGGGGGGTGTAATTGAGCGGCACCTCTTCGACGACCGACGAGCGAGGCGGATCGTTTCGGAGCGGCTGTCCGTAGCCGTGCAGGTCGAGGACCCAGTCCATCCATCCCTGGCGGTCGGCCCCGCGGTTCTCTCCGCTGACGCGCTTCAGGACGGCCACGGCGCACTCGTTGGTCTTGCGGGCGGACTCGTTGCGGGCCTCGATCGCGGCGATATCGCCCTCAAGCTGGTCGCGGGCGACCAGCGACGAGGCGCGGGCGTCGGCTGTCAGGCGGACGACGTCCAGGTCGGTCGCATTTCGGTAGACGGCTCGCGTATGCCAGGCTTCGGGCAATCCCAGCGTCCTTCCCCTCAGCGTGGCTTGCCCCGTGGCGTAGAGCGAGACTCTTGCGGCGTCCTCCGGATTCACGCCGTTCGCCCAAGTTGAGGGATCCGCACCGGGCATGGCGGACCAATCGAATCGGCCGGAGCTCGTCCAACCCGCGCCCGAGCCGCCGTGCTGGAGCGCGGCCCAGGCCGGGGCGGTCGACAGGCTCAATGCATACCGGAAGGCGAGGCCCATTGGCACGATGGGTCTCGTCGAAATCGGCGAGGGGAGTTCGAAGAGTCCCATCTCCCTGGGGACCATCGGCAGGCCCGTGACCGGGTCGGTGACCCTCTCGCCCTGGTAGCCGGAGACGACGGCCTCCACGTCGGGGTCTCCCAGCAGCAGCTCGACGGCCGCCCGTTGTCCCATCATGGGGCCGACGAGGACGTCGCCGTGCGGGCGGCGGATGACGGGGTTGCCGCTCTTGTCCAGGATGATCTGGTCGCCCTGGGCGAGGAAGGGCTCCTGGGTCGGACGGTAGATCCGCCGGACGTCGGCGTACCTCCCCTCGATCAGCAGCTCGCTGGGCTCGCCCACGCCCTTGGCTCGTTTGACCTTGTACTTCACCTCGTCGCGGACGAGCGTTGCCAGCAGGCCGGCGAACTCGCGGGGGTCGCGGCGCTGGAGAACCGTCGCGGCGTCGGATCGGACGATCGCGTGCGGGCTCTCGATCGCCACCCGGGCGAGCGCCGACGCCGCGATGGGGCCCTCGATCCGGCTCAGCACGTCGACGGCCAGTCGATGCCGCTCGACGTCTCCGCTCCGGCCGAACACCTGATAGATCATCGGCGCCGATCGCGGGTCTCGGATCGCCGCCAGCTCCGCCAGGGCGTTCTCGCGTCGCGATTCACCCTTGCCTTCCACCTGCAGCCGCAGCCGCTCCAGCCTGGGCTTCCACTCCTTGTCGGCCTTCTCCTGGGCCTCGCGGTCGGCCTTCGCGGCGGCTTCGAACTCTGGGTCGACCCAGCGTTTCCCCACCTTCTTGAAGCCCAGCCGACGCCAGGCGCCGTCGCGACCGGGGTCGAGCTGGACAGTCCGGTGCAGGTGGGCGACCATCGGCTGGGTCAGCCCCTTTTCCTCGCACCAGAGCGCCAGTTCAAACTGGTCGTCGGCCTCGTCCTTCGCCTTCACGCGGCGGGCGGCGTACTCGTCCATCAGGGCGCGTTCGTCGGGCGACCGTTCGATCGCTCTGGGCACGTCCTGGGGCCGCATCCACTTGCCGTCGCGTTGGACCTGCCCCAGCAGACCGCGGGCCTTGGCGTTGTCGGGGGCGAGAAGGACGGCGCGCGTCAGATGCTTGAGGCGTTCGGCCGCCATGCCGTGGGCCTCGCACCAGAGGGCGAGCTTCACCTGGGCGTCGGCGTCTCGGCCCGCGGCGGCGACGGCGGCCTCG
>NZ_JAALCR010000048.1 GCF_011065895.1 Paludisphaera rhizosphaerae
TCGCGGGGGAAGACAGACCGCGAAGCGGTCAGATGAGGGGGACGACCGCCATCGGACGTACATCCGACGGCTCGACTTCAATCCGACGCCGATCCCCCCTCATCCGGCCCTTCGGGCCACCTTCCCCCGCGAGGGAGGAAGGCCGTGTTACACCTCCCCGAAACAGCCTCCCAATCAATCGATGTAGATAAATTCCTTGACGTTAAACAACGCGTGAGCCAGGTCGGTCCAGGCGGCCCGATCGTCGGCCGCGCCCTCGCGCCGGGCCTTCAAGTAGGCGAGGCATCGCGACGACTCGTCGGCCGTCGGCGGTCGGGCGAAAGCTTCCTGGTAGAGACGCTCGATGCGCTTCGCATCGGTCGATTCCTCGGCCGTCACGCGTGCGGCCCAGTCTCCGGCAAGCTGCATCACCAGCGGGTCGTTCAGCAGGGCGAGCGCCTGGGCGGGGACGTTGGAGGCGTGGCGACGGCCCATCGTGGAGAACGGGACCGGGGCGTCGAAGACCAGGAACAGCGGGTTCAGGAAGTTGCGCCGGACCTGAAGATACAGGCTGCGGCGGCCGTCGCCATCGAGGGGTCCGCTCGCCTTGGGCCGGCCTCGGCCCTCCATGAACGGCGAGAGATAGGGCGGCGTGCTCGGGCCTTCCTGGCGACGGTCCAGCCGCCCCGCGACGGCGAGCAGCGAGTCGCGCACGGCCTCCGCCTCCAGGCGACGGACGTTGGCCCGGTGAAGCAAGGCGTTGGTCGGGTCGTTGCGGTCGGCCTCGGGCGTGGCGCGCGCGGCCATGCGATAGGCCGACGACTCCACCATCAGCCGGTGCATCGCCTTGATCGACCATCCCCGACGCACGAATTCGGCCGCGAGCCAGTCGAGCAACTCCGGATGAGACGGCCCCTGCCCCATCGCGCCGAAGTCGTCCGTCGACCGCGCCAGGCCCTCGCCGAAATGGTGCTTCCAGATCCGATTGACGATCACCCGGGCGATCAGCGGATTGGACTGGACGTCGACCATCGCGCGGGCCAGTTCCAGCCGGCCGCTGCCGGTCGCATCGGGCGCAGGCCCGCCGCCGCCAAGGATCGCCGGCAAACGTCGCGGAGAGGCATCGCCAAGCGTCCTCGGGCTCCCCCGCAGCATGACGAATTCGTCCTCGCCATCGCCGTCGACCGCGGCCGGGGCCAGCGCGGGGGTCGGGATGCGGCCCTCGATCTCGCGATAGCCCGCGACCGCCCCCGACAGCCGCGCGGCCAGGGGTGAATCCACCCCGTTGAGGTCGCGGACGAGGGCCTCCACGTCAATCATGACGGAGGCCGGGATGGGAACATCGGGAGACGTAGTGTCGTCGGTCGCGCGGACGGCCAGGACGTCGATCCGCCCCCGACCGTCCACCAGGGTCGTCGTCACGCCGCCGAACTCGGCCGTGGCTCCGTCGGAGGCTTCCAAACAGGCCCGACGACCGACCCAGGACGTCACGTCGAACGAATACCAGCACGGGGCTTTCGGCGAGTTCACCGGGATGGTGAGGCCGTCGTAGATCGGCCCTCGGATTTTCTCGAACCCGTCGATCACGACGTTGACCCGGCCGCCCGTCCCCGAAGCCAGCACGTGCAGGCGACGGCCCGCGATGGTGAACGTTGGCGACCGCGCCACGCCGAGCAGCCGGTCCGAAATCAGCCCGCTCTCCAGCGATCCGGCCGGAACCGCGACCAGCCGGGGATGCTCATGCAACTCGATTCGAAACGGTGATGCGCAACGTTCGAAGGCGTCTCCCGTCGTCCGCCAGGCCGAGAGTTCCTCGACCGACTGGTCCGAAACCGTAACGGCCTTCCCCCCTCGCGGGAGAAGGTGGCCCGAAGGGCCGGATGAGGGGGCGATCGGCTTCGCGTTCAGGTCAGTCGTTTGGATGCGCGGCCCGCGCCTGTCGTCCCCCTCATCTGACCGCTGCGCGGTCTGTCTTCCCCCGCCAGGGGGGAAGACGGTTCCGAGCAGGCCCTCGACTTCCCTCCGGCGCGGCTCGGGGAGCTTCGGGGCGGCTTCAGCGAGGATATCGGCGAGGGCCGCCTTGCGGGCGCGAAGCTCCGCGACGAGCGGCGCGATGCGGACATCGGAGTCAATGAACGCCTGTTGATGCCGGGTGCTGCGGAGGAAGCCGGCGAGAGCGTAGTAATCCTTCTGGGTGATCGGGTCGAACTTGTGGTCGTGGCAGCGGGCGCAGCTTACCGTCAGGCCAAGGAACGTCTTGGAGAGGACGTCGATCTGGTTGTCGACCCGACGCACCTCCTCGTCGCGGAGGTCCAGCGGCGAGTGAACCCCCTCGCCCAGCCAGTAGAAGCCGGTCCCCTGGATCGACTCGTTCGAGCCGTCGACGGGGTTGCGACGCGGCTCGGGCAGCAGGTCGCCGGCCATCTGCTCGACGACGAATTGGTCGTACCGGAGGTCGGCGTTGAAGGCGCGGACGACGTAGTCGCGATAGCGCCAGGCGTGGAGGATGTCGTAGTCGAACTCGTGCCCGGACGATTCGGCGAAGCGGACGAGGTCCAGCCAGTGGCGGCCCCAGCGCTCGCCGTAGGCGGGGCTGGCCAGGAGGCGCTCGACGAGCCGCTCGTAGGCGTCGGCCCGATCGTCGGCGAGGAACGCGGCGACTTCCTCGGGCGTGGGGGGAAGTCCGGTGAGGTCGAACGTCAGGCGGCGGATCAGAGTGCGACGGTCGGCCTCGGGGGCGGGCTCCAACCCCTTCGCGGTCATCGCCGCGAGCAGGAAGCCGTCGATCGCCCCTCGCGGCCAGGCGCCGGCGACGACCGGGGGCTCGACCGCGTGGATCGGCTGGAACGACCAGAAGCCGGCGCGGCGGGCGAACTCGGGCGAGCCTTCGAGGCCGCTTTTCGCGGGGCCGGCCGCGGCGGACTTCTCGGGCTCAGGCCCCCACGCCGCGCCCCGGGCGACCCACTTCGCGAGGACGTCGATCTCCTCCTGAGCGAGCTTCGACTTGGGGGGCATGCGAACGTCCCCCTCGTAGCGGATCGCCTCGACGAGCATGCTGGCCTCGGCGTCGCCCGGCTTGATCGCCGGGCCGGACGAACCGCCCGCGAGAGCCCCCGCACGCGAGTCGAGCCGAAGTTCCCCCTTGGTCTTCTCCGGTCCGTGGCAGCCGATGCAGCGCTCGACGAGGATCGGTCGGACGCTCTTCTCGAAGAACTCCACGGCCGATGGGTCGGCGGGGTCCTCGGCCGCGACGGACATCGCCGCGGCCAGCCACATCGCCAGGCCCAGGGCCGTTTGGAGGGATTGTCTCAAGGTCATGCGGCCGCCCCGAGGAGGGTTCGTTCTGTCGTCGAAGCCTGGCGGTATTCAACAAAAATCGTACGTCCCTGCGAGCTGACCCGCAACGCCGATTCCGTGACCGCCGCCCGTCCTCAAGGTTCAGGCTTGGCCCCCGGCGAGGCCGCGCGGCGGCGGGCGAGGAACTCGACGAGGTCGCGCAGCTCGAATTTGGAGAGGTTGGCGATGATGTCCTCGGGCATGGCGGAATCTCCCCGGCGCTGGTCTTCGATGGTCGATTTGGGGATCGTCAGGGGGGCGCCGTCGGGGGTGACGAGCTTCACGGATTCGGCGTCCTCGGAGCGGAGGACGCCCACGTGGACGCGGCCGTCGTTGGTGGCAACGACGCGGGTCTCAAAGCCCGGAGCGATCTGCCGGCTGGGAGCGACGATCGCTTCGAGGAGATAGTTGCGGTCGTGCGCGGCGCCGATCGCCGAGAGGTCAGGGCCGACCTCACCCCCCTGGCCGTCGACCTTGTGGCAGCGGACGCAGGCGACGGCCAGCTTCTGGTTGAACACCTTCCGCCCGGCCGCCGCATTGCCGCCCATGAGCGCCTCGGCGAAGCGGGCGACGGGGTCGTCCTTCGGCCTGGCGGCCTCGTACACGGCGATCTTCCGGCGGATCTCTTCCTGGTTCCGGCCGCGAGCGGCCTCCAGCACATCGAGGCGGATCTCCGGGGGGACGCTGCCGGCGATCAGGCGGTCGAGCCACGTCGACAGGAGATCGTCGGCGACCGGCGACTTGAACGCCCCGAGCGTGCGAAGCGCCCCCTGACGCTCGGCGACGGGACCGGCTCCGATGCGAGCCTCCAGCCGCTTCACGGCCTGCTCCGGCCTCACGACGGCCAGAATCCGCAGGGCCTCGTTTCGCACCGGGACGGCGTCGTCGTCGGCCGCTCGCTCGGCGAGGTCAGCGTCGGTCGCTCCCATCGTTTCGAGCGCCCGCAACGCCTCGACGCGCGTCGCCGAGGCGCGGCGACGGTCGACGATCAGGGCCTTCAGTGCGGGCGAGGCGTCGGCAAGGGCAAGGCCGCCGGCAGCCCGCGCGGCCCCCTGGCGGACGAGCTCGGGCGATCCGTTCAATAGGGGATTCAGCACGGGTGCGAGCGCCGCGACGGCCTCGTCCGCGGGCCTCGGATCGATCGGCCGCCAAAGGCCGACGATCCGGTCCTTGGCCGACGGTGCGGGCCAGTCGCGGAGGGCGTCGAGAGCCTCCATGCGGATGCCCGCGGGAAGGTCCGATCGCGCGGCGATGGCCGCCAGGGCCTCGGCTCGCTCCTTGCCGCCAAGGCGGAGGTTCGCGTTCACGATCCGCCGCAGGAGGGGCTCGGAGGAGTCGGCGGCGGCAGGCGTGGAGGCGAGGGCCGGGAGGGCTTCGGGGATAAGGGCGTCGTTGATCGCCCGCGCGGCTTCGAGCACCAGCGCCGGGTCGGCGTCGGTCAGGAACCGCGCGACCTCAGGACGCTTCAGCCGACGGAGCGTCAGCAGCACGCCCGCGCGCACGGCCGGCGAATCGTCACCTGCGGCGGCGAGCAAGGCGGGGACATCGCCGATACCGGCCAGGCCCATGACGCCGGAGTGGCGGAGGTAGGCGTCCTTGTCGGCGTTGCGGCGGAGCATCTCCAGGATCGGCCCGACGGCCTCCGAGCGGCCGATCTTGCCCAGCGCCATCGCGGCGAAAAACCGGACGCGCGGGCTCTTGTCGCGGGTCGCGGCGATCAACCCGTCGAAGGCGGCGGCGACCCGGCCCTCGCCCAGGAGGTTGGCGACCTGGCCGCGGACCTCGGGATCGGCGTCGGTCAGCAGCGGCAGCAGTGGCATGAGAGCCTCGGCGTTGCGGCGGCCCAGTTGCCCCAGTCCCCAGATCGCGTGCAACCGGGCCAACGGAGAGGCGTTCGCCTTCGCGACGCTCGCCAGCCGCGCGGCGCCTTCAGGACCGTGGTCCGCCAGGGCGAGCTGCGCCTCCTGACGGATCCGCCGATCCGGGAACGCGAGCAGTCCGGCCAGCTCGTCGACTGATCGCTTCTCGAACCCCTGGGCCAGCAGTTCGCGGGCCCGAGCGACCTGGGGGTCGGATGGGCTCGACGGGTCGACGATGCGGTAGATCCGCCCCTTCGAGGGGGAGCTGAACTTCTCGACCCAGTCGGTGAAGTAGAGCGCGCCGTCGGCGCCGAACTCGACGTCGGTGGCCAGCACGCCCCAGACGAGCTTGCGGGCGTCGGCCAGCCGGAAAGTTGCGCCGTCGGGCTCGTTCGTGAGGACCTGGATGCCGCTCTGGTTGGCGGTGGCGCGAAAGTCGCAGAGGAAGAACTTGCCGCGGTACTCGGCGGGGAACCCGACGCCGGGGTCGCAGACGAGGCCCGAGGGTCCGTCCGCGATGTTGGCCAGCGGCGGGATCATCGAGAGGGCGTGTTTGGCTCCTTCGGAATCCCAGAGCCGCTCGGCGTTCCAGGGGCCTCGGCTGGTGGGCGTTTCGAGGTACTGGTAGCCCATTCGCCAGCCGCTGTCGCCCCCCTCGACGACGTGGACCCAGCGCGCCTTGTCGCCGCCGTCGGAGTTGTTGTCGCAGGTGAAGAGGTTGCCGTGGTCGTCGAAGGCCAGTTCCTGGGGATTGCGCAGGCCAGTGGCGTAGATCTCCAGTTTGGAACCGTCGGGCTCGCAGCGGAGGACCGCGCCGGTCTCGACTTCGACGACGCGGCGGCCGTCGGGCGTGGGGATGTTGAAGCCGCGGTCGCCGATGCTGAAATAGAGCCGACCGTCGGGCCCCAGACGCAGCCCGTGCAGGTCGTGGCCGAGGTAGCCGACGTGGACGCCGAAGCCCCGGTGCAGCGAGAGTCTCTCGTCGGCCTTGCCGTCGCCGTTGGTGTCGCGGAGTCGCCAGAGGTCGGGGATGCAGGCGAACCAGACGGAGTCGCCGCGGGCGAGGACCCCAGCGCCGATGCCGCCCAGAATCTCGTTGAAGCCGTCGGCGAAGATGGTGGAGCGATCCGCCTTGCCGTCGCCGTCGCCGTCCTCGACCATCCGAATCCGGTCGTGCTCCACGCCGTACGTTTCGGCCTCGGCGCCCATGTGCTTGCGGAGCATGGCGAGCCGATCCTCGATCGTCCGGCCGGAGAGGTCGTCGTCGAGCCAGGTCATGTGGCGGCGGATGTCCGTGACGCCGGCGTGGTAGCGGAACGTTTCGGCCACGAAGATCCGGTTGCGGCCGTCGATGCTCAGCGTGACCGGGTTGGCGACCAGGGGCTCGCCGGCGAACAGTTCCACCTTCAGCCCAGGGGCGACGCTGAACCCCTGGATCGCCCGCACGCCCGCATCCGAGGCCGTCGCGATCTTCCCCGCATATGGGTCTGGAGCCTGGGCCGACGCCGACGCGCCGATCGCCAGCGCGACGCCAAGGATTCCGACCGCCGCGATGGCCCGTGTCATGTCTGGTCTCCTTCGCGCCTGGGACTGACTCAGATTGCCGTGCTTCAATATGAGTCCGGACCACAGCAACGGCTTTCCCCTCTCCCCCCGGGAGAGGGGACTTGGATTAGGAAAGCAACCTCGATCTCTCCCTCACGCGTTCGCAGCAGCCAGCGAGGCCAGCACGCGGCGCGTGCCGGAGAAGGTGCGTCGGCCGTGCATCGCGACGTAGTTGTCAACGTAGGCGACGTCCCCCGTCTGCCAGGGGATGTCGAAGCTCAGCTCGTCGGCAATCTCAATGGCGTCCTGCACGGCGGCTCTGTCGAGCTTCGCGCCGTCGCCGAAGGTGATGGCGCTGGACGGGTCGTTGCGGCTGTCCTTCCAGCCTCGATAGGCGGCGATCAACTGGTTGAAGAACGACTTCCGGCCCGGGGAAAGCTCGCGGACGGCCTGCAAGACGGGCGTCGTGGCGCGGAGGCTGCCGTCTTCCATCCATTGCCAGGTATAGCCTAGCTTTCGCAGGCGTGCCTCGGCCTGTTCGCGGGTCTCGGACCGCAGTGTGCTCTTCCAGCTCCGGCCCATGCCGGAGAGAGGGTCGGGCTCCTCCGGCATGACGTTGGAGTATTTCAGCCCCTTCTCGACGCAGTCGCGGGCGAACTCGGGATGACGCTCGGCGAGACGTCCCCAGAGCACGTCCGACCGGCAGATCGGCGTCGCGCCCCCCTGCTCGGCCGCCTTCTCGCAGAAGAAGAAGAGCTTGGAGGGGTAATAGGGCGTCTGAGCCAGCTCGTGGTGCAGGAAGATGGAGACCTCCGGCGGGGCCTCGTTGGCCGTGAAGACGCGAGGGGTTTTGTTGACCCGCACGGCGTTGGACATCGAGTCCTCGTAGGTGAAGTTCTCCAGGTCGAACGCGGCGATGAACCGGTCGAAGTCCTGGGCCGTCGCCACAGGGAAGCCCCGGAAGAGGATCGCCCCATGGCGCGACGCCTCCGCGCTCAGCTCCTCGCGATGCTCGTGCAGCCAGGCGACGGCGTCGTCGAGGCTCGTCCCCTCCGTCTTGCATTCCAGCCCCAGCGGGAACGAGACGCCGTCGTGCTCCTGCTGGCCGGGGAGCGGGATCGGGGTGACCTGGATCGCCTCGCGCGTCATACCACGGACTCCTGTCGAATTGCGGAATCGAAAGTCACTCGGGCAAGGGCCGTCCCTTGGTCTCGGGCATGAACCACAGGACCGCCAGACCGACCAGGAACAGCAACCCCAGGCCGGCCACCGCCGCTTGCAGGCCGATGCCCGGCTGGTTCTTGATCTCGCCGGAGAACCAGAGGATCGGCGCGGCGAGGAGTCGGCCGCCGTTGAAGCAGACGCCGGTCCCCGTGGCGCGCAGGCGATCGGGAAAAAGCTCGGGGAAATACAACGCGAAGCCCGCGTGCGTGCTCAGAGTGAAAAACCCGAACAGGGGCAGGATCGCCAGCAATTGGGTGTAATTCCGGGGCGCGTAGCAGGTGATGGGCACGATCAGGACGCTGCAGATCAGCATGAGCGCGAACGCCGGCTTCCGGCCCAGCCGCGCGGCCAGCGGGCCGAAGCAGAGTAGGCCGAGCCCGCCGCCGGCCGTCTCCACGACCCCATAGGCGAACTTCGACTTCGCCGAGGCCTCCTCGCGCGACACGCCGTCGCGGATCAGCCGCTCGCGGGCGAGATCCTGGCCGGCCACGGTCACGCCCCAGAACGTCCCCAGGCCGATGGCCGCCATCGCCACGCCCCCCAGCGCAGGATATCGCCAGCGCGGATCGCCCCAGAGCTCCTTGAAGCTGCCGAGCTTCTGGCCCGACTCGCCGGCCCGCCGCCAGCTCTCGGGCTCGACAAGGCTCGAACGCACCCAGAGGACCAGCAGCGCGGGGGCGATCCCGACCAGATAGGCGTATCGCCACTGGCTCCCCACCAGCAGGCCGACGATCGCGGCCGTCCACGTCCCCAGAACGCTCGTGGCGTGGAAGATCCCCGAAGCGTGCGCCCGGGCCCGCGCTGGGAAGACCTCGGCCACCAGCGCCGCGGCCACCGCCCACTCGCCGCCGACGCCCAGGGCGACGAGGAACCGCAGCGCCGCCACGTGCCACAGCTCGGTCGCGAAATAGGTCAGGCCGGAGAAGATCGAGTAGAAGAGGACCGTCGCGGCCATCGTCGGCTTGCGGCCGAACTTGTCGGCCAGCGAGCCGAAGACGACGCCCCCCAGCGTGCCGCCGAGCAGGAAGACGGCCAGGAACGAGTCCCCCCAGCGGCGGATCGCGCCGGGGTCGCCGTTAGCTCCCAGCAGTTCGCCGAGCATCTGCTCGCGGGTGATGTTGAAGATCTGCCCCTCGAACGCGTCGAAGATCCAGCCCGCGGAGGCGATCGCCAGCACCAGCCACTGGTAGCGATTCACCCCCGCGTACCACGGGGCTTTCGTCGTCGTCGCGTCCTCGGTGGTCGCCATCGTCAGGACCTCCCAGCAACGGCGACGGGGGCTTTCTCGCGCAGGGAGCGCTCGGCCGCGAGGCAGAGGTAGGTCGACCAGCGGCCGTCCTCGCCGGTGCAAGGCAGGCGGGTCCCCTCGCGGACGGCCCGAGTGAACGCCTCCACCTCCTCGACCAGCTCATAGACCTCGCCGCTGGGTCTCATCAGCGAGACCTCCTCGATCCGGTCGCCGACGGACCGCTTCAGGCTAGCGGTCGGTTCGAAGGTGCGGTCCATCGCGCCGCTCCAGGAAGCCCAGAGCGCCCCTTCGGTCCCGGTCAGCTTGACCGTCTGGTGGTGCTCCCAGCCCGAGAGCGTTTGCGAGACCACAGCGTACCGCCCCTTCGGAAAGTTGACGATGGCCGAGAAGTTGTCGAGCAGCTCCGGATGATCGGGCCGCGAGCCGTTGGCCGAGGCGTAGACGGTGGTGGGGTCGCCGGCCGAGGAGAGGTACCATCGCGCCAGGTCGAAGAAGTGGATCGGCTCCTCCAGGATCCAGCTTCCCACGCGGGAGATGTCGTACCGCCAGCCGCTGGAGCCCTGGCGGTAGGGCTTCCGCCACAGTTCCACCAGAGCGTAGAGCGGCTCGCCGACCGCCCCGGCGTCGACGAGTTCCTTGACCTTCCCCCAGAGCGAGGACATGCGCAGCTCATGGCCGATCGCCAGCAGCTTGCCGCGGGCCGCGGCCAGGTCGATCAGCCGGTCGCAGTCCTCGACGCTCAGGGCCATCGGCTTCTCGAGCAGCAGGTGCCGACCCGATTCCAGCACGGCGGATCCAACCTCGTGGTGGAGGTCGGACGGCAGGACCACGCTGACGGCGTCCAGATCCTCGCGGGCCAGCATCTCGCGGTAATCGCCGTAGACCTTCGCCGAGGGCTGCTCGGAACGCGCACGCTCCTGGCTGGCCTCCGACCGCCCCGCCACCGCGACTAGACGAGCGTCCGAGACGGAATTGATCGCCCTCGCGTGGTGGGATCCCCACGCGCCATAGCCGATGAGGCCGAATCGCAGTTCAGACATAGCACGACCGTTCCGAGGGGTGATGGAGCCGCCCCCAGGTCGGGGCGATCCAGGATTTATTAAATATCAGAGAAGCCGGCCGACGCGAAACCCTGGCCTCAAGGCGGGCCTCGAATAATCAGGCGGGCTTACGGGTCGGAGGAAGCTGGCGGCGGGCCCGACTGTGGGACGTCGAAGGCGGGCTCGATCCAGAGCACCATGCCCTCAGTCGGCCCCTCTGGCGTGGTGGACTGGCCCTTGGCGTCGCGAGGGCCCATGAACCGACGGTGGAACAGGACGACGGGCTTGTCGGCGGCCGACTGACGGCTGGTGGAGAATCGACTGCCGCCCGATGAGCCCGTGCCGGCGTACCAGTCTTTCGGCTCGGCCGTCGACGTCGCGACCGTCCCATCGCATAAGACGTCGACCCGCCAGTCCTCGCCGTCCTTGACCTGGTTCAAAGCGACGACGTGGACGCCGGGCTCCAGCGGGGTGGAGACCTTGGGAGACGGAGTCGCGTTCCGCTCGATGCCTCGGGTCGCCAGGCAGAGGCGGTATCGGCGGCCGGCGGGGAGATAGAACTCCCAACGGTTGTCGTCGTACCAGAGTTCCTGCCGATGGACCACGGCGATCATCCCCAGGTCGTCCACCTCCAGCTCACGCGCCAGGGGTTTCAGGGCGTTGATCCGGGTCGTGAGGTCGGCGCTCCGTCGGCGCTCGAGCGAGTAGGACGTCCAGACGGCCACGGCCGCCGTAAGCAGGATGAGCGTCCGCAGGCCGACCTGCCAGCGTCGGCGAGGCGCATCGGGCGGCGTCATGGAACCGTCCCCGGCGCGCCGATCGACAGCTCCAGGAGGTTCCCGGAGGAGATCCATTGGGGAAGGTCGGGCGGCCGGATCGCGTCGGGAATGCTGATCCGCAAGAGGACCGTCGGCTTCGTCGCGTCCGGGGTGATCGTCACCGCCTCGGACCGGCCGATCTGCTCAATCTTCAGCTCGTGCGCGTGCTCGCGCAGCAGCCGAGCCAGCTCGGGGCTGTCGTACCCCGACGTCCCGCTTCCGCCGGCGAACTTCGTATAAACACGGACTTGATTCGGCGCTTCTTCGCGCAAGCGGACCCGGGCGATCAACTCCTGCGGGTCCGAGTGCGATGAGGTGCTGGTGGACGATCCTCCCGCCATCTGAGACCGCACCGCGAGAGTGGTCTTGGGAGGCAAGTGGACCCGCCAGGCGAAGTGGAGAGGCTCCCCTGTGTCGAGGGCCTTGAGATAGATCAGGGTCGGATCATCGACGGCCAGCTCCCCCGCGGCGTCGACCAGCCGGGCGTGATGCGCCGCCAGCCCCATCCGCTCGCCCCCTGCCCGGAAGGCGAGCACGCCGCCGATCAGGATGACGACGACGAGAGCCAGGTCGATCGCATTTCGCATCATCGCTCCTGCTCCTCCACCGGCCGCCGATCAAGGCTTACAGCGATTGCCCCTGGGAACACTTGCACGATAGTCGTCAACGACCTCCGGCGCGGCCGCCGAAATTCGAGAGAGCCTATGGGGCGGAGGAAGTCGGGCGCGGACCCGGCCACGGAAAGTCGGAGTCGGGCTCGATCCAGAGCGCGACGCCATCGGTCGGCCCCCGGGGCAGGAAGGGCGTCCCATGGACGTCGCGTCCCCTGAATCGCTCGCGGAACAGAACGACGGGCCTGTCGTCGTCGGAGGACGACTGCTCGCCCATCGGGACTTGACTGCCGCCCACCCCGCCAAGATTGCTGCGCCATTCCTTCGGCTCCGTCGTCGACGCGACGACCATTCCATCGCATGAGACGCCGAGACGCCAGCCCTCGCCGCCCGGGGGAACAACCATGGCGATGACGTGTCGGCCGGGCTCCAGCGGGGCGGAGGCCTGGGGCGGCGGCGGCGGCGCGCCTTCCTCAATGCCTCGGGTCGCGAGGCAGAGGCGGTATCGGCGGCCGGGAGGGAGGTAAACGTCCCAGCGGTCCGAGTTGTAGATAAATTGCGCCTGGACCACGGCGATCCTTCCCGGGTCGTCCACCACCAGTTCACGCGGCAGGGGAGACTGGGGGTAGAGTTTGTCCGTGAGATCGGCGATCCGATAGCTTTCCAGCGCGTACGTCAGCCCGACGGCGACGGCCGCCGTCAGCAGGATCAACGTCCGGACGCCCACCTGCCAGCGGCGTCGAGGGGCGTCGGGCGGCGTCATGGTGGGAAACTCCCCGGCGAGCCGACCGAGATCTCCAGGAGATTCGCCCAGTCGACCGACCTGGAGAGGTCGGGCGGGCGGAGCGCCTCGGGGAGGCCGACCCGCAGGAGGACCGTCGGCTTCTGCGCGTTCGGGTCGATCGCCGTCACGCCGGCCCGGCCGAGCTGCTCGACCTTGAGCTCGTGCGCGTGCTCGCGCAGCAGCCGGGACAGCCCGGGGATGTCGGCGTACCCCGAATATCCGAGGTGGCCGGCGATCCATATCGAAGCGCGGACCTGATCCGGCGCGTCTTCGTACAGCTGAACGCCGTCGAAGGCGACCTCGGCGAAGCCGACCCCGCCCGTTGGTCCGGACGGCCCTCCCAAGCTCGAGGTCGTCCCTCCCATCCGGGTTTGGATGTGGAGGTTGATCTTGCCGGGCATTTTATGTCGCCACGCGAAGTGGAACGGCTCGCCGGTGTCTATGGCCTCGAGATAAATCAAGCTCGGATCCTCACCCGGAAGTTTCGACAAGGCGCTGCTCCGGGCGCGAGCCTCCTCGCGCCGGGCGCGATACTCCTCCAGGGCCATCCGCTCGCGGCCCGCCTGGAAGGCGAAGACGCCGCCGATCAGGACGACCGCCGCGATGACCAGGTCGATCGGGATGACCGTCGCGAGGATCCGGTGGATTGCGTTCCGCCTCATCTCCCCTGCTCCGGCCGCCTTGTTCGGAGGGTCGACGGCTGCTCCCGAACAGCGAATCCAAGGGACATTGACGACGTCCCTTCTCCCCTGGTGGGAAAAGGGACGCTCGTTGGGGCTTTGCCAAAGCGTTATAGACGCTCATCCTTCGTGGGAATTCGAAGCCGGCCTCAGGCCAGGGCCTCCCTGCAGTAGTCGACGCACTTGCGGACCTCGGCCACGGCAGTCGAGCCGGCGGGGATCTTGTATTCGACCTCGATGTCGCCGGGGAAGGTCCACTTCTCCTGCTTCATGAGCTGGAGGACTTCCTTGATGGGCGTCCCGCCCTGGCCCCAGGGGAGGTTCTGGCCGTCGGCGGTCCGGTCCTTCAGGTGGAGGCTGACGATCCGGTCGTGGTACTTCTCCAGCAACGGGATCGGCGATTTGCCCTTGGTCCCGGCATAGTAGTGACCGATGTCCACGTTGAACCCGATGTACGGGCTGTGGTCCAGGATCGGGTCGTGGTCTTCCAGCTTGGGGTAGTTCTCGGTGTGGTTGTGGAAGCCGACCCAGATCTTGTACTTGTCGGCGAACGGGGCGAGCTTCTTGGCCATCGCCTCGCTGCGTTCCAGGGTGATCCCCTTGCAGCCCAGCGCCTGGGCGACCTGGAAGTTCAGGTCGATCGCCTCGTCAGTCGAGCCGAAGGGGATCTTGTGCAGGTGCATGTTGACGCCGGCGTCGTTGTACATCTTGCGCATCTCGGCGCACTTGGCGAGGATCGCGTCGCGCTGGACGTCCATCAGCTCCGTCGGCTTCTGACCGGGACGGCCGCCGCCGGGGAGGCCGGTGAAGGTCCGGATCGGGCCGTCCATCATCTCGCACTCGCTGAGGCCGTCCGTGATGAGGGCCTTCAGGGTGTCCTCGGCCGAGGCGATCTCGCCGCGGTAGCTGTAGGTGATGCAGCCGATCCGGACGCCGTTGAAGACGGAGTTCGGCTTCTCCTGCGCGGCCGCCAGAACCGTCCGGGGGAGGACCGAAGACGCGGCGAGGGCCGCCGCCCCCCCCAGGAACGACCGGCGGGTCGTCGTTGCATCAAGAATCTGTCGCATGTCCATGGCTGCTGCTCCTTCGTCGCGAGGCCCGCCGGCCGACCACGAATCCGCCGCCGCCCTCGAAGTTCTCAGGCTACCACGAGGGCCGCCCCGCCAGAACGAGCCTCCGCCGCGAAGGGGCTTGCGGCGGGCGTCGCCGGCGGTGGAACATAAAAGGGCGAGACCAGCCCAAGCTGTGCCTCCGTCCCCTCTCCCGTCGGCAGAGGGCGGTCGCGCAGCGACGGGTGAGGGTTGTCGGAGTGCAGAGGGCGAAACGAACTCGCGCCGGCCGAGACCGCCGTGGCGGCCGCGAATCGCGACGCCCCTCATCCGGCCTTCGGCCACCTTCTCCCGGGGGGAGAAGGGACGAGTAGCGTCGACCCCGTCCCGCAAGCAGGACCCCGCCCCATGCGACCCGGCCTGTTCCTCCCGCTCGCCCTGCTCGGCCTGGCCCCGCTCGCTCCGGCGGCCGACGGCGTCCCCACGTACCACGGCGAGATCAGCCGCATTATCCAAACGCGCTGCCAGGACTGCCACCGGCCGGGGCAGGTCGCGCCGTTCTCGCTGCTGACGTATGAGCAGGCCCGCAAGCGAGCCGGCGACATCGCCGGCGTGGCTTCGGATCGGTCGATGCCCCCCTGGCACGCCTCAACCCGGGAGGGCGGCCCGTTCCGCGACGTCCGCGTGATGCCGCAGGACGAGATCGACGCCCTCGCCGCCTGGGCCTCCGCCGGCGCCCCCGAGGGCGACCCGACCGACGCGCCGCCGCATCGCGAGTTCCCCTCCGACTGGCCGCTCGGCGAGCCCGACCTGGTGCTGAAGCCCTCGGCGGCCTACACGCTGGCGGCCGACGGCCCCGACGAGTTCCGCGTCTTCGTCTTGCCCAGCGGGCTGACGGAGGGGAAGTGGATCCAGGGGATCGACTACCGGCCGGGCAACCTCCGGGTCGTCCACCACGTCCTGGCCGCCTTCGACACTCGCGGCCGCGCCCGCAAGCTGGACGAGGCCGACCCCACGCCGGGGTACTCGGTCTCGGGCGGCGGCTACCGGATCTTCCCCGAGGGCGAACTTGACGGCTGGGCCCCCGGCAAGTCCCCCCACCGCCTGGCCGACGGCGTCGCCCGGTATCTCCCCGCCGGCTCCGACGTCCTGCTGCAGGTCCACTACCACAAGAGCGGCAAGCCCGAGGAAGACGCCACGGCGATCGGTCTGTACTTCGCGAAGGCACCCGTCGAGAAGCAGCTCCGCGCCGGGGGCGTGCTGCCGCCGTTCCGGCCCCTCACCTTCAAGCCCGACCTGACGATCCCGGCCGGCGCCGACCGGCACGAGGTCCGCGGCTCGATGACCCTGCGGAGCGACATCCACGTCGTCGCGGTGATCCCCCACATGCACTGGCTGGGCCGAGACTTCCTCCTGACCGCCGCCCTTCCCGACGGCTCGAAAACAACGCTGATCCGCATCGACCACTGGGACTTCAACTGGCAGAGCACCTACGACCTGGCCGCCCCCCTGCCCCTCCCCAAAGGCACCCGGCTGGAGATGCTGGCCCACTTCGACAACTCTGAATCCAACCCCTCCAATCCCACCAGTCCCCCCAAAGAGGTCCGCTGGGGCGAGCAGACCACCGACGAGATGTGCATCGGCTTCATCCACTACACCCGCGACGACGAACACCTCACCGGCGGCCCCCCCGCCAGGAAGTACGACCCCCTCGCCGACTGGTGGCCCTGATCGGGCAAGGCCAGACGTTGAGGTTCGTCGGTTCCCTCTCAGGTCCGCCCGGGTCGAGGACTGACGGCGACGTTCGCGAATGTTCCGGCGGCCCGTCAGGGCGTCGTCCAAAACGCCTTGCCCGGATTGCACTTAAAGAAAGCCTGGCGGGGGGCGTCCGCGTTGCGGGAGATGGGCGTTTCGGGTACAATCGTGGGATTGGAACGGCCCTTGCAGACGGCGTGCGCGCGTGGGTGCGTCGCGAGGGCGTTGACGAGGGAACGGAGCCGCCGTGAGTACCGCCGATCAGCCGACCAACGGGGCGCTGGCGCCCTTGCCGCTGGACATCGAAGAGGAGCTGAAGGAGAGCTACCTCACGTATGCGATGTCGGTCATCATCAGCCGGGCGCTGCCGGACGTCCGCGACGGGCTGAAGCCCTCGCAGCGCCGGATCCTCGTCGCCATGCGCGACCTGGGGCTGGGGCCGAACTCGGCCACCAGCAAGTGCGCCGGCATCGTCGGCGAGACGATGAAGCGGTACCACCCCCACGGCGACAACTCCATCTATCCCACCCTGGCCCGCATGGCCCAGTGGTGGAACATGCGGCACCTCCTCATCACCGGCCAGGGGAACTTCGGCAGCATCCATGGCCTGCCCCCGGCCGCCATGCGGTACACCGAGGCCAAGCTGAGCCCGGTCGCCGCCGAGATGCTGGAGGACATCAACTACGACACGGTCGACTTCCAGCCCAACTACGACGAGAAGTACCAGGAGCCGCGCGTTCTCCCCGGCAAGTTCCCCAACCTGCTGGTGAACGGCTCGGGCGGCATCGCCGTGGGCATGGCGACGTCGATCCCCCCGCACAACCTCGGCGAGGTCTGCGACGCCCTGATCGCCTACATCGACAACCCGGGGATCGACCTCGACGAGATCATGGAGTATCTCCCGGCCCCCGACTTCCCCACCGGCGGCGTCATCTGCGGCCGGATGGGCGTGAAGGAGGCCTATCGCAGCGGCCGAGGCCGGCTGATCCTCCGCGCCACGTCGACGATCGAGGAGCTGAAGGACGGGCGCTCCCAGATCATTTTCAGCGACATGCCCTACCAGCTCACCAAGGAGCCGCTCCTCAAGAAGCTGGCCGAGCTGGTCAACAGCGGCCGGATCACCGGCGTCTCCAACATCGACGACTTCAGCGACCGCAAGGACCCGGTCCGGATCGCGGTGACGGTCAAGAAGGGCGAGGACGCCAACGTCATCCGCAACCAGTTGTACGAGTACTCGCCGCTGCAGGACACGTTCAGCGTGATCATGCTGGCGCTCGTCGACGGCCGACCGCGGACGTTGCCCATCAAGGAGTTCCTCCGGCTCCACGTCGAGCATCGGATCAACGTCATCCGCCGCCGGACGCGATACCTCCTCCGCCAGGCCCGCCAGCGCGCCCACATCGTCGAGGGCCTGCTGATCGCGCTGCATTACATCGACGAGATCATCCGCGTCATCCGGACCTCCGCCAACCCGGCCGAGGCCCGCATCCGCTTGATGGGGATGGAGGTCTCCGCCCAGATCCTCCAGCGCGCCCTCAACGACCCTGAGGCCAAGGAGTCGACCAGCCTGACCCGCATGCAGGCCGACGCCATCCTGGCCATGCAGCTCCAGCGCCTCACCGGCCTGGAGGCTGACAAGCTGGCCCAGGAATACGTGGGCCTGAAGGCCGACATCGACCGCTACGAGGCCATCCTGGCCGACGAGCAGTTGATCCTCGAGATGATCCGCAACGACCTGCGGGAGCTGAAGCAGAAGTACGCCAACGCCCGCCGCACCGTGATCTCCGACGAGGAACTCGGCGACTACGACAAGGAGTCGCTGATCCGCGAGGAATACATGGTGGTGACCGTCACCCACGACGGCTACATCAAGCGCCAGCCTCCCAGCACCTATCGCGCCCAGGGTCGCGGAGGCCGCGGCATCACCGCCGCCAACACCCGCGACGGCGACTTCCTCGAACACATGTTCGTCGCCCTGACGCACGACTACCTCTTGTTCTTCACCGACAAGGGGAAGGTCTACTGGCTGAAGGTGTACGACCTCCCCATGGCCACGAGGACCTCGGGCGGGCGGGCCGTCGTCAACCTGCTGCAACTCTCCGAAGGCGAGAAGATCACCGGCATCGTCCCCGTCCGCGAGTTCCGCGACGACGAGAGCCTGATGATGGTCACCCGCCGCGGGACCGTGAAGAAGACCGACCTCACCGCCTTCAAGCGGCCCCTCGGCCGAGGGATCATCGCCCTGGGCCTGGACGAAGGGGACCAGCTCATCGGCGTCGCCCGCACTAGGGCCGGCGACCAGGTGGTCCTCAACACCCGCGAGGGGATGGCCATCCGGTTCGACGAGTCCGACGTCCGCTCCATGGGCCGCCCCGCGCACGGCGTGCGCGGGATCAGCCTGGAAGAGGGGGACGAGGTCGTCGGCATGGTTGTGGCCAACGGCGGCGAGGACCCGGCGAGCCTGCTCACCGTCTGCGAGAACGGTTATGGGAAGCGGACGCTGCTGGCCGAGTACCGGTCGCAGAACCGCGGCGGCAAGGGGCTGATCGACATCAAGACCAGCGACCGCAACGGCCGCGTGGTGGCCGTCGCCAAGGTGACCGACGCCGACGAGGTGATGATCACCACCACCGGCGGCATCCTGATCCGCACCCGGGTCGGAGACACCCGCCCGATCGGCCGCAACACCCAGGGCGTGCGGCTCATCCGCCTGGACGACGGCGACGCCGTCAGCAGCCTCGCCAAGCTCCCCGAAGAGGAGCTGACCGCCGAGGCCGAAGCCGAGCTAGAAGCCGCCCCCGTCGCCCTCGACGGCCCCGTCGCCGAAGGCCACATCATCGACGACGGCGTCGCCGAAGCCGAGGCCAGCGACCACATGGAAGACGAGGCCGACGGCGAATCGGAAGAGTGACCGCCGAGAAGCCCCGGAGGGACGCGCCATGCTCTTGAGGAACCTGGAGATCCGCGACTTCCGGGGCTTTCATCACTTCCGAATCCCCCAACCGGGACGGGTCAACCTCCTGGTCGGGACCAACAACTACGGCAAGACGTCGATCCTGGAGGCGGTCAGCTTCCTGGCGGCCGTCGGGGAATTCTCGCCGATATGGCACGCGCTTCGGCGGCGAGGAGAAGAGATTCGAAGCGATGTCGGGCCGCCTCCTCCGGCCGCCTGCCGCTGGGATTGGCGTTCGCGCAATGGTTCATGGAACTTTTCCGGATTCCGCCAAGATTAGAGCCGCTCCTCTGAAGATATAGAGACGCGACCCCGTCTCCATTCAGAGGACTCGACGATGATTCTCCCCGAGTCGGACCAGTCCAGGCCGCCCGTCGATCCTCAACGCGACAAAGGCGGCGTGCGCTGTCCTCGGTGTGGGGGAGAGGCGCTCGTCGCCGGCGGCTTCGCTTCCCACGGGGGGAGCCGGCCCGTGTTCCTGCCGCAGTATTGCGGCACGCCGTCCTACGCCGGCATCATCCCGCCGCAGTTGTTCCGGGCCTGCCTCTCTTGCGGGCTGCTCTGGTCGGCCGTCGACCCCAAGGGCCTCCGCGCTCTGATCGCCCGCTGCGGCGGCGAACTGGGCCTTCAGCATCTCGACGAGATCGACCACGGCCCTTACCGCGACCTTCCCGACACCGACCTCGCCCGCGAGATCGGCGATAAGATCGCCGAACTGGACGCCATCGCCCGAACGCAGACGCCCGGCGCGATGGTTCGCCGCTGCCGCGAGCTGTACAGCGCGACCTGGGACCAGGCCCATCTGGACGCCAAGGAGTGGCCGCGCCTCAGCCGCGAGGACAAGCTCGAACGCTTCGGCTGGTCGCCCAAGGAGAAAGAGAAGAAGGCGCCGCTCGACGACTTCGACTCGCCCTTCTTCTGATCCGTCGCGCGAGGGCTGATCCCGCGGGCGAACGACGACGATGTTCTCCGCGGCCCGATTCCATGCGACGTCGCGGATGATCGGGCCCGCGGGCGTCGCTCCTTTCACTTTCGCTCCTGGGGGATCGTCGGACCTCGTCGTCGCAGTCGACGTTGTTGAGATTCGGTCCGCCGGATGTCCCTTTCGCACCACGCGCCGTCACCGAATCACACCGCCCGATGCCGGCCGGCATCCCCTCCACGCGCCGATCGAGACCTTGACTTATCCTTCCCACAGACTTGATCGGACCGGGCGAAGTCGACCGGACGATCGACCGAGAAGGAAAGGAAGGGCATGGATACATATCGATTTGGATTCGTCATGGAACAGGCCCTGGGCCACCGCGTTTATCATCGCAACCTTGAAACATGGAGCCGCGGCGATACGTCGTATGAAGCAACCTGGATGTCCGTCCCTTCATGGCGGGACGATCGCTGGAACCGCCTCCCCCTGCTGAATCGCAACTACTCCGTGAGGATGAGCTTTCGCGCTCGCGACCTGGTTCGGGCGAGGCAAGCCGAAGGCCCCTCGTTCGACGCCCTGTTCTACCACACCTTCGTCTCCTCCCTGTTCAACCGCGGGGCCTCGCGCGATTCGCCCGTGGTGATTTCGATGGACGCCACTCCACTGGGGTTCGACGCCTTGGGCGCGGGGTATGGCCACAAGGCCGACGCCCCCGGCCTGGCCAGTCGCCTGAAGCTCCGATGGTACAAACGCCTGTTCAACTCCGCCGCCGCCGTCACCTGCTGGAACCGATGGACGGCCGAGAGCCTTATGAACGACTACGACGTGGAGCCGTCCCGAATCTCGGTCATCTCGCCAGGCGCCGACCTGGATCGGTGGAAGCCCACACATCGCGACGATCGCGACAACGCCCGGCCTCGCCTGCTGTTCCTGGGCGGCGAGTTCGAGCGCAAGGGAGGGCGCGTCCTCCTGGACGTCTTCCGTTCGCACCTGGCCGATCGCTGTGAACTCGACATCGTCTCCGACGAGGCGCCGATCGAATCCGAGGGGCCGATCCGCGTCCATCGCGGCGTCACCCACGAGAAGGGAGGGTTGAAGGCCCTCTTCGACGCGGCTGACGTGTTCGTCCTCCCCACCCGGGGCGACACCTTGCCGCTGGCGATCACGGAGGCGATGGCGAGCGGGCTTCCGGTCGTCTCCTGTCGCGTCGGCGCCATTCATGAGCAGGTCGTCGAGGGGGAGACCGGGCTGCTGGTGCCTCCGAACGACCCGGCCGCCCTGGCGAAGGCCTTGACCTCGCTCCTGGACGACCCGGCCCGGCGGCGGGAGATGGGGATCGCCGGCCGCCTCCGCACCGAGAGGCTCTTCAACGGTCCACGCAACGCCGCGGCCTTGATGGACTTCTTGAAGAGGGTCGTCGACGACGCTCGCGGCCGCAAAGCGGCTCCAGCGAATCGCCCGATCGCGGTCCCGATCGGCGGTCGGCGTTCGACGATTCGATCGACTCGATCGTCCTGAACCGCCGTCCCCACGGGATGAACGCGGAGGACGGAAGCCGTCGGCCATGGATCGGCCCCCTCGTCGCATCCCCGGAGGACGCGACGAGGGGGCTGTCCGTCAACGCCACCGCAGGCGGGCGACGCGCGGCTGGCGGGGGTGGGCGCCGTTGATAAGGACGGCGACGTGGTCGACGGTGGGGACCACGACGTCGGGGCGGGCGCCGCGAGTGAGCCGACCCAAGGAGATCTTGCCGGTGGACGCGCCTCCCACGGCGAAGGCTCGGTTGGCGGGCCGGCAGCGGTAGAAGTCGCCGTTCCCCTTGCCGTAGAGAACCGTCAGGCTCTGGTCGCCGGAGTTGGAGACGGCCAGGTCGAGCCGGCCGTCGCCGTTGAAGTCGGCGGCGGCGATCGCGTTGGGGGCCTTGCCCACGGGGAGGGTATACCTCGCGGTGAAGTTCCCGCTGCCGTCGCCGATCAGGATGCTGACGTTGTTGCTTTCCTCATTGGCCGCGGCGATGTCGGGGACGCCGTCACGGTTGAAATCGCCGATCGCCAGCGCGGTCGGGGCCGTCCCGGCGTTGAAGAAGCGGACGTCCTGGAAGGTCCCGTCGCCGTCCCCCAGCAGGACGCCGACCTTGTTCGCCGAAGGCCCGGCGTCGGCTCCGTAGGTCACGGCCAGGTCGGGAATCCCGTCGCCGTTGAAGTCGCCCACGACGAGCGAATCCGAGTTCGCGCCGGCGGCGACGAACTGGACGTCCTGGAAGGTGCCGTCGCCGTTCCCCAACAGGATGCCGACCGAGGCGCTCTCATCGGCGGCGATGTTCGCCGTGGCGACGTCCAACTTGCCGTCGCGGTTGAAGTCGCCGACGACCACGTAGACTGGCTCCGCCCCCGCGCCCTGGGTGATGGGATCGCCGAAGGCCAGGTTCCCCGCGCCGGTGCTCTCGTTCAGGATCACGCTGAGCTGGTTGGTGGAGAACGTGCTGGTCGCCAGGTCGGGCTTGCCGTCGTTGTTGAAGTCGCCCACGGCGATCGAGATGGTCGACGGGAAGAACGGCGACGGGTCGCCGGTGAAGTACTGGGCGGCCTGGAAGGTGCCGTCGCCGTTCCCCAGCGTCACGCCCAGATTCGCGCCCCCCAGCGCGGTGGCCAGGTCGAGCTTGCCGTCGCCGTCGAAGTCGGCCAGGCCCGTCGAGTTCGGGTTCCCCTCGAAGGCGACCGGGGCCGGGGGGCCGAACTGGACCAGACCCAACGTCATCAACTGACGTCCTTCCAGCAGGTCGAATCCCCTCGTCCCGCCCGTCCTACGCCGTCGGGTCGTCGTCTGGTGCGTCCTCATGAATGGCGACTCCCTGGATGCTCTAGCCTGTGGAATCGAGGCAAACGTCCCATTTGCTGCATTCAGACGTTTCCGCGATCAGAAGCCTAGAACAAGAAGGGAACGCCGTCTGGGAAACCTCGAGGAGCCGCGACGACGGGTCAACGGCGCCGGTGGAGAGGTCGCGAGAACCGGGAGTGGTTCAGGAGTACGGTGACGCGGCCGGAGCCGTTGAGGACCGCAAGGTCCGGGAGCGTCCGGTTGGCGATGCGGCCGACGGCGATGTTTCCCGAAGCCCCTGCGCCGGCCGAGAAGAGGCTCTGGCGAGGACCGAAGCGGACGAAGTCGCCGTTCCCCTTGCCGTAGAGGACGGTCAGGCGTCCGTCGGAGTCGAGCACGCTCAGGTCGAGCTTGCCGCTGCCGTTGAGGTCGGCGGCCGTAACGGCGATGGGGATGGAGGAAAGCGGGAGAACGGAGCGCCGCGTGAAGCCTCCCCGGCCGTCGCCGATCAGGACGCCCACGCTCTTGAGGAAGTCGTCGGTCGGCGAGGAGCCGGCGTTGGCCGTCGCGATGTCGAGGACGCCGTCGCCGTTGAAGTCGCCCATGGTCAGGGCTCTCGGCGCCGAGCCGGCCAGGAACAGACTCGGCGTTCCGAACGTGCCGTCGCCCTCGCCCAGCAGGATCCCGATCGTCGATTCGAGCGACTGCCGGCGATTGGCGAAGGTCACAGCCAGGTCGACGACGCCGTCGCCGTTGAAGTCGGCCGCGGCGACGGTTTCGATGGTCGCCAGGTCGGCGGAGGGAAGGTCCAGGCCGTTCTGGAACGTGCCGTCGCCGTTGCCCAGGAAGACGCCGCCAGGGCGCGAGCCGTAGCGGAACCCCGCCGCGACGTCGAGCTTGCCGTCGCCGTTGAAGTCGCCCACGGCCAGGCTGTACGAGAGCCCCCGCGCGGGGGTCGTCGCGGCGGCTTCGAAGCTCAGGGAACCCGACCCCGCCCCCGTGTTGAGCAGCACGCCGAAGTCGCTGGGGTAGCCGGGAAGGCTGGAGCCGCTACGGGCGTATGCAAGATCCGGCTTGCCGTCGTTGTTGAAGTCGCCCACGATCACCGTCGTCGTCGATCCGCTCGCGGCGGCCGAACTCGCCGCCGTGTCGAAGTACCGCGCCGGCCCGAACTTCCCGTTCCCATAGCCCAGCGCGACGCCGACCTGCGAGTTCCCGGCGGCCATCGCCATGTCGAGGAGGCCGTCGCCGTTGAAATCCGCCAGGACCGGCGAGTTCGTCGCCAGCTCAAACGGCGTCGACGAGCTCGGGACGAACCGGACCGCGCCGTAGGTCATCAGCCGACGATCCTCCAACGTCTCGACGCACCGGGTCGTTCGTCGCCGCCGCCGTCGCCGAGTTGTACCCCAATTGATTCGCATCGTCGGAGCCTCCTCGTGTTTTCTGGTTCACAGGTTCGAGATTGGCGCCCTGGACGGTGAACACCTCCCCTCGTGCTCAGGAACGGCGGATCCGCCCCCCCCCCCGCCGACGGGAGGAGTCGGCGGGGGCGGTGTCGACGGTTCAATCTCAACGATGCCGACGCAGCGGCCGCGAGAACCGGGAGCGGTTGAGCATCACGTTGACGTGGCCAGACGAACCGGCCGCGACGACGACGTCGGGGAGCGTGCGATTGGCGACGCGGCCCACGGCGATGGAGTTGCTGGAGGCGTCGGCGTCGACCGGGAAGACGCTCTGGCGGGGGCGGAATTTCACGAGGCCGCCTCGACCGTCGCCGTAGAGGACCGTCAATGAGTCGTCGGCGGGGGTGAGGACGGCCAGGTCGAGCCGGCCGTCGCCGTTGAAGTCGGCGGTTGCGACGGCGGTGGCGGCGGAGGCGAACGGGATCGTCGCCTGCTTCGTGAAGGCTCCCGCGCCATCGCCCAGCAGGACGGTCGCCTGATTGGTCCCGGCGCTGGTGTAGCCGCCGAAGGAGACGGCGGAGGCCGCGGCGATGTCGAGGGCGCCGTCGCGGTTGAAGTCGCCCACGGCCAGCGAGGTCACGCTCGTCCCGACGTCGAGGTCCGTCATGTCCTGGAACGAACCGGTCCCGTCGCCCAGCAGGACCCCGGCTTTGTAAACGACGGGAGGACGCGGGTAGACGTCGGAACGATTGAAGTAGGTCGCGGTCAGGTCGAGCTTGCCGTCGTGGTTGAAGTCGGCGGTCCCCAGCGAGACGAAGTTCTGAAGGAAGTAGCTCTTCATAACAGGCTGGAACGTGCCGTCGCCGTGCCCCAGAATGACGCCGATGCCGTTCAGCGAATCATCCGCGTAGCCCACGGCGACGTCCAGTTTGCCGTCGCCGTTGAAGTCGCCCGCCGTGAGGCACCGCACCCTCCATCCAGCGTCCACGGTCGTCACGGGGGCGAAACTCAAGGCGCCGCCGCTCGCGCTGGTGTTGATCAGGACGCCCAGCGGGGTGTCTCCATTGCTGTAATTGTATGTGGTCATCGCCAGGTCGGGCTTGCCGTCGTTGTTGAAGTCACCCACGACCAACCCCGTCACGTTCAGATTCGAAGGAGACGGGAGATACTGCGGAGCCCGAAACGCGCCGTTCCCCTTGCCCAGCGCGACTCCCACGACGGTCGACGTCCTCGTGAACGTCGCCAGGTCGAGGTTGCCGTCGAGATTGAAATCCGCGAGCACCGCCGTCTGGGGTGCGAGGTCGAAGGCGATCGGCGTCCCCGTCACGAACCGCGCCGCGCCATAGGTCATGAGCCGGCGATCCTCCAGCGCTTCCGGGGCCTGCCCAATCGTCCCGCGCCGCCGACTCGTCATCGAGCGATAGGTGTTCATGAGGCGTCTCCCTGAACGTCGTCGCCTTTGGATTGCAGGCGACCATGCATCTTGATTATACAGATGCAACAGGCGTTTCGGTTGCGACAGAAACATTAAATCCGCATCATCGGCATGCCCGGCCAAGACGGAAACGAGCGGCAAGCGTTTGGGCAGGGATTTGCTACGATGCGAACGAGTCCCGAAGGCGTGGTTCATTGGGGGGGACGGCTGGAAGGGAGGGGTCATGCTGGGGGCGATCGCCGGAGACGTGATCGGCTCGGTGTATGAGGCGAGACCGATCAAGACGACGCGGTTTCCGCTGTTCCATCCGCTCTGCCAGTTCACCGACGACACGGTGCTGACGGTTGCAATGGCCGATCATCTTCTGCGCGGGGAGCCGTACGCGGAGTTGATGAAGCGGTACTTCCGCGCTCATCCGGACGCCGGCTACGGGGGCATGTTCATCCAGTGGGCGCTGATGGATGAATCCGAGCCTTACAACAGTTGGGGGAACGGTTCGGCCATGCGGACGAGTCCCGTCGGCTACGCCTTCGAGACGATGGACGAAACGCTGGCGGCCGCGAAGGCCGGAGCCGAGGTCACGCACGACCACCCGGAGGGAATCAAGGGCGCGCAGGCGATCGCCGCCGCCGTGTTCCTGGCGCGGACCGGTCGCGACAAGGATGCGATCAAGGAATGCGTCGAATCGCGATTCTCATACAATCTGGATCGAACGCTCGACGAGATCCGGCCGATGTACTCCTTCGAGGTCTCCTGCCGGCACAGCGTCCCCCAGGCGATCCGGGCGTTCCTGGAGTCGACCGACTTCGAAAGCGCCGTGCGGCTGGCGATCTCTCTGGGGGGTGACAGCGACACCCTCGCCTGCATGGCCGGCGCGATCGCCCAGCCCTTCTACGGCGGCGTCCCCGAACCGATCCACCGCCGCGTCCTTGAGATCCTCGACGACGACCTGGCCGCCGTGACCCGTGAGTTCTCCGAGCGTTTCAACTGCCCGTGATCGAGGAACGCTCATGGCCCGCGTGATCGCGATCGGCGACGTCCACGGCTGCTCGACGGCGCTGGGGGCGTTGATCGAGGCCGTCGAGCCTCGGCCCACCGACCTGATCGTGACGCTGGGCGACTACATCGACCGCGGCCCCGACAGCCGGGGCGTGCTGGATCAGCTCATCGAGCTAGGCCGGCGCTGCCGATTGGTCCCGATCCTGGGCAACCACGACCAGATGCTGCTGGACGTCCGAATCGGCAAGTACCCGATCTTTTGGTTCTTCGACATCGGCGGGACCACGACGCTCGACTCGTACGGCCCGGGGCGGGAGCTTTCCCTCATCCCGGACGAACACTACGAGTTCCTGGAGGGCTGCCTGGACTACCACGAAACGGCCACTCACATCTTCACGCACGCCAATTACTTCCCCGACGTGCCGATGGCCGAGCAGCACGCCGGAACCCTGCGTTGGGAGTCGATCCGCGAGATGACGCCCGGCCCGCACGAGTCGGGCAAGACCGTGATCGTCGGCCATACTCCCCAGCGCACGGGAGAGATCCTCGACCTGGGTCATCTGGTCTGCATCGACACCTACTGCCACGGCGGCGGCTGGCTCACCGCTTTGGAGGTGAAGACGGGCGAGTTTTGGAGGGCGAACCAGCGAGGCGAGGTTGAGGCGGGGTAGTCCCTCCTGAAGGCCGCTGAGGCTGTCATGCGGTCTCCGCGAGCGCGCGCCCACGCTCGGGCGGCTCCTCCATTCGGCTCCCGGTCCTGGAGCATCGGAGGATCAGCACGGCAAGCAGACCCAGCGTCAGCAGGCCGGGGGCCACGCCCTCGGGGAGAGGCGAGGCGATCGGCGACGGCGGTTCGTTCAAGAGAGTATGGATCCCGACGGCGAGGAACAGGTTGTTCGACGCGAGATATACGCCGGCTAGCACCAGGCCGATGGCGAACTGCACGAGCAGGAAGATCGCGGAGATGTGGTGCGCGACGTTGACCGGGATGTGAATGGCGGCGAAGACCCCTTGCGACAATGCGAGCGCGAAGGCGAGACGCGTCGCCGGACGGCTCTCGGGCAGGCGAGCCGCCAGGAAGTAAGCCTGGGGGAGGAAGAACCCCCGATACACGACTTCTTCGAACAGGGCGTTGCCGAACAACTGGGCGATCCAGAGGCCGGCCGCGACCGTCCACGTTTTTCCTGACCAGGCGGCACTCAGCGCGAGCGGCTCTCCCTGACTCCAAGCGGCTGCGGCTTCCGCCGCCAACTGCATCGCGAAGATCAGGGCCGTCACCGCCACGCCGGCCGGGATGTGCCTGGGGTCGAGGCCCAGCATGTGGGGCTGCTGCCGAAAGCCGATCATCAGCAAGCCGACGACGAAAAGGGCGAAGTTGAGGAGGTTCGCGGACAGGGTCAGGTTGACGAGCCCGCCGGATTCCTCGGCCAGCCGCCAGGCGGGTTGGAACCAGCGCTCGGGGTCACGAAAGGCGAGGAATACCAACACGGCGTTCCAGGCCACGAGGAGGATCGCAAGCCCGAGGAGAGCCGCCGCAGGCACGGGACGAGGTCGAGGGATCGCTAGAGGCCATCGCGGAGACGTCTCTGAGCGATTTCCTCCCGACTCGCCTGGGGCCGGTTCGATCGCCATCAAGTTCTCCGGCGCTTCATGTCGAGGAAGTTCCCAGGGCCGCCGTTCCAGGCGGGCCGAACGACTGCAAAATAGCCCGTCCGAGCACAGCCGCGAAGCGAGGAGTCTGGAATGACGACCTTCACGACGAAGCGCGAGATCCCTGCAATCCCGTCCGCCGTCTTCGCCGCGTTTCGGGATCCGGTACGCCTCGCCCGGTGGTGGGGGCCGGACGGCTTCACCAACACGTTCGAGACGTTCGAGTTCCAGCCCGGCGGGCGCTGGGTCTTCGTCATGCACGGGCCCACCGGGGCGAACTACGACAACGAATCGCGGTTCGAGACGATCGTTCCGGACGAACAGGTCGTCATCCGACACGTCTCGCAGCCGCATTTCCGGCTCACCGTCACGCTCCAGGAGCAGCCGGCCGGAACCCTTCTCCTGTGGGAGCAGGCGTTCGACGACGACGACGTCGCGAAGGCCGTCCGCCACATCGTCGAGCCCGCGAACGAGCAAAACCTCGACCGGCTCTCGGCGGAGGTTCAAGCTGGCTGATCGGGGCGGCGTCGGACGGTCTTCCCCCCTCGCGGGGGAAGACAGATCGCGCAGCGATCAGATGAGGGGGACGACCGGCGTTGCACGCGCCTCCGATCGGTGGGCCTGAACGCGGCGCCGATCCCCCCTCATCCGGCCCTGCGGGCCACCTTCCCCCGCGAGGGGGGAAGGCCGTTATGGCTTTGCCATCTCATTCTGATCACGGCTTCTGCAGCTTGTACTCCACGAAGAACTGGAGCGAGCCGTCGGCCGTCTTGAACTCCTTGGGGCGTTCCTTGCCGGAGATGTCGTAGCAGACTTTCAGGGAGTCGCCGTTGCGCTCGTAGATGGCCGGGATGGTCTTGCCCTTGTTGGGGCCGTCGGTGCCGGTGATGTCGAGCGTCTTGGGCTTGGCGGCGGGGTCGCGCTTGCAGTCGCCCTTGTCGACCTGGCCGTTGATGGTCACCGTGTACTTGTCGTCCTTGACCTCCAGCTTGAACGTCTTCAGGAAGTCGTCGGGCAAGGGCTGGCCGGCCATCTCCCCCTTGGCCGGGATCCAGACGCCCTCCATCTGGTCGTTCACGTCGGCGGCGTCCGCGCCCGGTACGGCCGCGCAGCAGGTCAGGAGCATAGCGAAGGCGAAGAGCAGCTTGAGCGACATGGGGGACGTCCTCAGGGGTTGCGGTTCGGTTCGACGATGTTCTGAAAAGATACACGCCGGCGAACCGCGACGCCAATCATCCGAATCTGGAACCGTAACGGCCTTCCCCCGCGAAGGGGGGAAGACTTTTCGGAACAGCCTCACCTCTGAAACAGCGGCAGCGACTTGCCCACGCTCTGGACCACGCCCCAGGCCAGCGGGATCGCCACGATGAGCCAGGAAACGACGAGGCGGGCCGTCGAGGATTTCGATTCGGTGGTGTTCATGAGTTGGCGTCCTGGTCGGTGGCGGGATCGTCGGGATGGCGGTGGTGGCGGGAGTCGACGGGGGTGATGAGCAGGTTGCAGGCCAGGCCCGCCAGCAGCAGGGCGGCCATCAGGTACATGGTCGCGTTGTAGGCCTCGGCGCGGGGGACGCCCTGGGCGATCCGATACGTCGAAATGTAGTTCACCAATTGCGGTCCCAGGACCGCGGCCATCGACCAGGACGTGATCAATCGCCCGTGGATGGCGCCCAGGTGGAGCGTGCCGAAGAGGTCGCGGAGGTACGCCGGGATCGTGGCGAAGCCGCCGCCGTACATCGAGATGATCGTCGCCGTCAGCCCGACGAAGAGCGCCACGCTGTGGGTCTTCTGGGCGAACGGGATCAGGCAATACAGCAGGGCGCCCAAAAGGAAATAGACGCAGTAAACCCCCTTGCGACCGACGTGGTCCGAGGCCGACGACCAGAAGAACCGCCCCGCCATGTTGAACAGGCTGAGGAGTCCCGCGAAGCCGCCCCCCACCGCCGCACTCACGCCGAACATGTCCTGGCAGATCAGCGAGGCTTGCCCCAGGATGCCGATCCCCGCCGTGACGTTCAGGCAGAGCACCCCCCAGAGCAGCCAGAACTGGGGGGTCTTCCAGGCGAGATCCACCGGCACGTCGGCGTCCGACACCAGCTTGCGGGGCTTCGCCGAGGGGACGAATCCCTCCGGCCGCCAGCCCGCCGAGGGGATCCGGATCGTGAACGCGCCGAACATCATGAGAGCGAAGTAGAGCAAGGCCATCGCCAGGAACGCTTCCCAGACCCCGACCGACCCCGCCGACTTGAACCGGCCCATCAACTCCACACCGAGCGGCGCCCCGATCAGCGCCCCGCCGCCGAAGCCCATGATCGCCAGTCCGGTGGCCATCCCCGGCCGGTCCGGGAACCACTTCACCAGCGTCGACACCGGCGCGATGTACCCCAGCCCGAGCCCCACGCCCCCGATCACGCCGTACCCCAGGTAGAGGACGCTAAGGCTGTGCAGCCAGGCCCCCAGCGCCGAGACCAGCAACCCGCCGCAGAAGCAACAGGCGCTCGCGACGATCGTCTTCCTCGGCCCCACGCGCTCGACCCATCGCCCGAGGAACGCCGCCGAGAGCCCGAGCATGATCAGCGCGATCGAATAACACCAGCCGACCTGCGGGATCGTCCAGTCCACCCCATCGACCGAATGATCGACGCCCGCCAGTCGCGTCAGCGGCACGTTGAAGACGCTGAACCCGTAGACCTCGCCGATGCAGAGGTGAACGGCCATCGCCGCCGGCGGGATCAGCCAGCGGTTGAACCCCGCCGGCGCGATCGTGCGCTCGCGGTCCAGGAGGCCGGGGGCGGCGGTTTCAACGACTTGCATGAGGAGCCCTTCAGAGAGAATTCTCAACGACGAGGCAGCGGACGGCGTCGCGTCTCCACGATCGCACCGACCATCACACGGCACAAGGATCTCTCGCCTCACCCCCGCCAGGCCGCGTACTCCAGGGCCGTTTCATAGGCGGCGTTGAGCTTGACCATCGAGGCATGGTCGCCGCCGCGGTCGGGGTGGAGGACGACGGCCTTGCGGCGGTAGGCGACCTTGATTTCGTCGACGGACGCCGCCAGCGGCAGGCCCAGCGTGGCGAAGGCGGTGGACGATCCCCCGGAGGTCCAGAAGGCCGCCTGGGCGCGACGGCGGGCTTCCTCTTGCTCGCGCTCGAAGTTCCGCAGGACCTCATCGGCGTGGGCCGAGACTCCCGCGGCGACGCCGAACCGGACGAACTGCCGCCGCGCCTTGCGGTCCTTAAGCACGTCCTCAGCGCCGGCCCGCCAGCGTTCGGCCAGCTCGACCAGCCGAGGCTCCGTCGTCAGCCGAGCCTTGAAGGCAGCCTCGGCCTCGTCGCGGCCAGGGAACTCGCCCAGGTGCAGGATGATCCGGCTCCGGATCCGCTTCTTGGGTCGATGAAGCTCCACCACCACCCAGATGACCCGGCCGTCCTGGCTCTCGGCCATCAGCATCATCGCCCGACTCTCCCGTAATGAACGAATCCATGCCCCGAAGGAGCGTAACCGAACGCCCCCGATGCTGGCAAACGACGTCGAGACGCAAAACCTCACCCAATCGTCACTGTCGCATGAGTGATTGCGTAGCGAACCTGTGATGAGTACACTGAAAAAATTCGTTCGGCGACCTCCGCAGGCGATCGCCGAACCGGTTTGCAGGCCCCGCCGCTCGATTCCAGGCGCGGCCGATCCGCGATTGAGCTGCGAGGTTCCTCTCCGTGATTCGCAAGATTCGTGCAGTCGTGCGCGCCGAGCGTCGTCGGAAGCCGTTGCTGGAAGGGCTTGAGATCCGCGCCGTGCCGGCCTCGGCCGTGGCGGCGGACGCGGTCGCGAACGCGGCGGCCATCCGCGGGACCGTGTTCGAGGATGTGAACTACGGCGGCGGCGGCGCAGGGCGGAGCCAGGCCGCCAGCGGCGGCGTCGGGATCTCCGGGACGCGGGTCGAGCTGTACGGTGCGACGGGCGCCTACCTGTCGGCGACGACCACCGACGCGGCCGGCGGCTACGAGTTCTCGGGGTTGGCGGCGGGGGCGTCATACTCCGTGCGGGTGGTCGATTCGACGGTGACCTCCACCCGCGTCGGCGGGACCTCGTGGTACATCTTCGCCGTGCCGACCTATCGCACCGACGCAACCTCCGGGACGGCCGCGCCGGTCGTCAATGAGGTGGGCGGCGCGAACCCCGCCGGCCAGGACTCGGACGCGAAGGGCCCCGGCGGGAACCTGAGCGACGCGGCCCTGGAACAGTCGGTGGCGCGGGTGTCGATCCCGGCCGGCGCGACGGCCGTGGCCGGCGTGGATTTCGGCTTCAACTTCGATACGGTGGTCAACACGAACGACGCCGGCCAGGGGAGCCTGCGGCAGTTCATCGTCAACAGCAACGCCATCGGCGGCGAGAAGACCCTCGCCCAGGCGGGG
The DNA here is from genome assembly GCF_011065895.1 of Paludisphaera rhizosphaerae. Classification (NCBI taxonomy): domain Bacteria; kingdom Pseudomonadati; phylum Planctomycetota; class Planctomycetia; order Isosphaerales; family Isosphaeraceae; genus Paludisphaera; species Paludisphaera rhizosphaerae. Next base: position 32,525 of record NZ_JAALCR010000048.1, read on the forward strand.
CTGCCGGCCGGCTATGAATCCACCGTCTTCATGGTGCCGCAGGCGGCCCTGACGGACGGCGTTGCCGTCTTCTCCGTCATGACGATGCTGCCCGGCGTCACCGGGCCGTGGACGCGGATCGACGGCACCACGCAGACCAGGAACGTCGGCGATACGAACCCCGGCGTCCAGGGGACGGGCGGGACGGTCGGCGTCGACGGCCTGGCGCTGGCGAAGGTCGACAAACCCGAGGTCGAGATCCGCGACGGTGCCTCGGTGGGCATCGGTCTGGGATTCGGCGGCGCCGATCAGGTCCTGACGGGCGTCGCGATCCACGGGTTCGACGGGCAGGACGTCAACGCCGGCCGGTCCCGCACGCTCATCGAAAAGAACTTCCTGGGCTCGACCGCGAAATCCTTCTCCGACCCCGGCCCGGGCGAGCGGACCGGCTGGGGGCTGATCACAAGTTATCAATCGTATGACGTGACGATTCGGAACAACTTGATGGGCTTCAGCGGACACAAGGGCGTTTACGCCGACTGGGGCGGCAACTTGACCGTTACGGGCAACGAGATTCTCAGCGCCGCGCTCGACGCCCCGCGCGAACTCGACGGCCCGCTCGGGTCCGCCGTCCGCGCGCTCCATGTCGGCTGGATCACCTTCGCCGGCAATCTCATCGTGGACGGAGGCGGCGCAGGCGTCTTCGTCGACTATGGGTACGGGACCATCGCGAACAATACGATCCAGGGCAACGGCCGACTGGGGTATTCCACCGCGGGAATCAACCTGAACGCCGCCAACATCACGACCTCGCGCAACGTCATCAGCGCGAATTACGGTGCCGGGGTGCTGGTCGGCAAGGACTCCGTCTACAACGTCATCACCCAGAACTCGATCTTCGACAACGGCGTGGCCGCCTTGCCGGGCGGGACGCCCAGCGGACAGCTCGGCATCGACCTGCTCCTGCCGTCGAACGATCAGAAGCTCGGGACGGCGCCGTTCGTCACGGTCAACAAGGTCGGCGGCGTCTCGACCGTCGGCGGCAACTTCCTGACCAACTTCCCGATCCTCGCCCGCGCCGTCGTCCACGACGGCTACCTGGAGCTGAGCGGATACACGAGCCAGACCCCCGGGGCGGTGATCGAGCTGTTCATCGGCGACGGCGACCCTTCGGGCTTCGGCGAGGGGAAGACGTTCCTCGTCACCCTGACCGAAGGCTCGGCCGACGACCTGGACCAGACCCGCGGGAGCTACGGGCCCAGCCTGATCAACGGCCTGTCGCAGGGGAAGGACGTCGACGCCAATCGGTTCCGGTTCCTCGTGCCGCTGTCGTCCCTGCCGGGGGTCGGCGTGGGGACGCCCCTCACGGCGACGTCCACGCTGAACCGCGCGACGTCCGAGTTCAGCGGACAGGTGATCGTCGCGAACGCGACGACGGGCTCGATCCAGGGGACGGTCTTCGAGGACGTGAACTACGGCGGCGGCCCGGGAAGGGACCAGGCCGGCAGCCAGGGAGTCGGCCGCCCCGGCGTCCGGGTTGAGTTGTACGACGCGGCCGGCGCTTTCCTGACGGCCACGACCACCGACGCGAACGGCCGATACCAGTTCAGCGGGCTGCCGCTGGCCACGACGTACTCGGTCCGGGTCGTCGACGCCTCGGTGACCTCGTCGCGCCCGGGGGGGACGACGGCGGGCCTGCTCGCCGTCCAGACCTACGGCACCGGCGTGGGCCAGGGAACGGTCACGCCCGTCGTCGACGAGGTGGGCGGCGCGGACCCCTTCGGCCAGGACTCCGGGGCTAAGGGCCTCGGCGGAAACCTGAACGACGCGGCCCTCGAACAGTCGGTGACGAAGGTCAAATTCGGGACCGGCGCGACCGAGATCGTCGGCGTGGACTTCGGGTTCAACTTCGACACCGTGGTCAACGCCAACGACGCCGGCCAGGGGAGCCTGCGGCAGTTCATCGTCAACAGCAACGCCCTGCTCAACGACGGGCTCGACCAGGACGACGTGAGCCAAACCATCCCAGAGGGCGTGGAGGCGACGGTCTTCATGATCCCCGGCGCGGGGGTGAAGACGATCACCCTGGCCAGCCGGCTTCCCGCGATCGCCGACGACGACACCTGGATCGACGCCCTGATGCAGGCCGGCGCCGCGCCCGGCGCGCCGGTCGTCGAGCTGGTCGGCTCCTCCACGCTGTCGAATGGGCTGACGGTCCTGAACGCCAGCCGGAGCCTGATCCGCGGCCTGACGATCCGGGGGTTCACGGCGAGCGGAGTGGCGGTCCTCGGCGACGAGACGATCGGCGGCCGGATCGTGGGGAACGTCATCGCCCACAACGGCAAGGGGGTCGTCGTCGGCTCGTCGGCGACGGCCGCCGGCCCGAGGGGGATCACCATCTCGCGGAACAGCATCTACGCCAACGCCCTCATGGGGATCGACCTGGGCGACGACGGCCCGACCCCCAACGACGACCATGACGCGGACTCCGGCCCCAACCGCCTGCTGAACGCCCCGATCATCACGAGCGTGACCCCCAGGGCGATTTACGGGGAATACCACGGCGACACCAGCGCGCTCCTCGTGGAGTTCTTCATCGCCGACTCGCTGGACCTCTCGGGATCCGGCGAGGGGCGGACGTTCCTCATGTTCGATGGAGTCGAGCCGACGAGCCACACGGGGGACGGAAAGATCGTCGCCCTGCTCAACGAACCCCTGCCGGCCGGCGCCTACCTGACGGCCGTCGTCTGGGACTTGCTGACCGGCGACACCTCGGAGTTCTCCGCGATCTTCCGGACGGACGCCGATCTGGTCGTCGGCCGGAGCACGGATCCGGCCGTCGGCGTCGTCGGCCAGGAGCTGACCTACACGATCCTGGTGACCAACCGGGGTTCCAACGCGGCCAGCGGCGTGATCGCGACCGAGAACCTCCCCGCCGGAGTCGAGTTCGTCTCCGCCTCCACGTCGCAGGGGACCGTGACGCAGTCGGACGGCGTCGTGACCGCGGCGCTCGGCGACCTGGCCCCCGGCGCGACCGCCACGGTGACCCTCGTCGTCCGGCTCATAATGGCCGGCGACCTCACGAGCACGACGACCGTCGACGCCGACCAGCCCATCGCCGATCCCGCCAGCCGCAGCTCGCAGGCGAGGATCCGGGTCATGGCGGCGCCCGTCCAGCCGCCGGCCGGGACTCCCTCTCAGCCTCAGCCCCAACCTCAATCGCCGGTCGCGGTATCGTCGCTCACGCGCTCCGGCTTCCGCCGGGCGCCGACGTCTCTCACGCTCGGATTCAGCGGCCCCCTCGACCCGTCCACGTCACAAGATGCGAGCAACTATCGAATCGAAGTCGTCTCGCCCCGGGGCCGGACGATCCGGGCCGTCCGGGTCGCCTCGGCCTCGTACGACGCCGCGGCCCAGACGGTCACGCTGGGGTTCCGCCGCCGGCTCTACCCCTTCGCCCGATATCGAATCACGGTGAACGGCTCCACCCCCGGCGGGGTGGCCGACGCGTCGGGACGCCTTATCGACGGAGCCGGGACCAACCGGCCGGGGAGCGACTACGTCCGGACGTTCAACCGCAGCATCCTGACGGCCCTGACCGCCCGGGCCGTCGACGCGGCGCTCCCCCACATCGCCGTGCTACACGCCGCGATGCGCGCGACGCGCTGAGATCGAGCGGCGTCAATCGTCCCCCCTCCCGCCGGGCTGACGACCTGACACATTTTCGGCGGCGGCGATCAGATGAGGGGGACGACCGCCGTTGGGTTCACGTCCGGCGGCTGGTTCCTGATGCGACGCCGATCCCCCCTCATCCGGCCCTGCGGGCCAATACTGTTCGGCACGGGAATTGAGC